>JABGRQ010000128.1 GCA_018648225.1 Chloroflexota bacterium | reverse complement strand
TACCAAATATATGTTGTGCCTCGATAATACGATTTCGCGGAGAAATTATTCCACAAGAAGGAAAGGTATGTTACGAAAACAAATCCAGCTTGGCCTGCTGCATGTAGCCGTTACAATCACATTGTTGCCTATCAACAGTACGCTAAACCGGGTTATGATTAAGGAACTAGCTATTTCGGCAACCTTGGTAGCCATATTGGCATCGTTACCTTATATCATCTCCCCAATTCAAGTTTATATTGGTGCGTATTCTGACAAAAAACATCTCTTTGGCTTTCGCCGGACTCCAGCCATCCTCCTGGGGCTAATATTATGTGTGCTGGGGGTGGTACTCTCGCCAGCGACCGCGTTTTCAATGGCAGAAAATCTCGGCCAAGGCATTCTCATGGGGATTCTATCCTTCGGGGCCTGGGGGATGGGCTACAATCTGGCCGCGGTTTCGTATCTTTCTTTGGCATCCGAACTTTCCGGAGAGAAAGGCCGCGGAAAAACCATTGCGATTATGTGGTTCATGATGATCGTGAGCATTATCCTGACCTCCATCATTCTAAGTAATATGGTTGATCCTTACACCCCCCAGGCATTGGTGCGCGCATTTCGTTGGGTGGGATTTGTAGCCCTGTTGATTGGCCTGGTCGGGTTGATCCGCCTCGAGCAGCGGGATCACTACCGGGCATCGAATGAAGAACGTTATTCCTGGGGTCTAATGACACGCACGATCCTCAGCAATCCCCAGGCCAGCCGTTTTTTCTGGTATCTCATCCTCTTGCTAACAGCCATCCTCGGGCAAGATATTTTATTGGAACCCTTCGCCGGGGAGGCTTTCGGAATGAGCGTCACGGAAACCACCCGTATCACTTCGATCTGGGGCGTGTTTGCACTTATCGCCCTGTTGCTCACTGGCTGGCTGGAATCTCGCCTGCCAAAAAAAACAATCGCCGCTTTCGGAGGCTGGATCATCCTGACGGGGTTCGTTCTGATCACAATCAGCGGGATTTTATTACAGAGTAGTGTTTTTTATATCGGATTAATATTGCTTGGCGCAGGGACCGGCATTTCAACGGTTTCGAATCTTTCCCTGATGCTGGATATGACCGTGGAGGGACAGGTGGGATTATTTATTGGCGCATGGGGTATGGCGAATGCCATCTCGCGGCTGACCGGCTCGCTATTGGGCGGGGCGTTGCGGGATGTAACACGCCTGCTCACAAACCAGCCTGTTTTAGGGTATTTGCTGGTCTTTGGCCTGATGGCGCTGATGGTGCTGGTAACGCTAATGATGCTCACGCGCATCAATGTAGCGGATTTTCAAAAACAAGCTCAATCATTACCTGTTATCGAAAGAGCGGTCTTGGCTGGGGACGCATAAAGTTTCGTTTTGGAGAAGATACTATGTCATCTGAGTGGTTGAGTTTAAGTGAGATGGCCGAAGAATTAGGCGTGCATCCCAGTACGATCCGCAATTGGGCTGATCATGGGCGCATCCCTGTGCATCGCACCCCTGGCGGACACCGCCGCTTTCGCCGTGATGAAGTGATGCTTTGGCAGCAGGCCGATCAGGCAAGTACGGCATCAGAAGCCCAATTGGTGATTAAAAATGCGCTCACACGCACTCGTTTTCAGATCAGTGAGGGCGCGCTTACCAATCAATCCTGGTACAAAAAACTCGACATTGACGCTCGTCAGCAATACCGTCAGAGCGGGCGTTCGCTACTACAAGCCCTGAATGCGTATCTTTCCTCCGAGAGTGGCAGCAGCGCCGATGCCGAAGCCCGCGCTCTGGGCTATGAATACGCAATCCGCGCCCGCCGCTACAACCTCAATATTATGGAAGCTACGCAAGCCTTCTTGTTTTTTCGTTCAACATTACTGGATGCTATGTACGGTGTCTACGAAGCGGCCTCGGTGCAGTCTCCACTTGTGTGGAGCAATCTCTTTCGCCGCATTACGGCTTTTACCGACAGCGTGATGCTCACCATCATGGAGACTTTTACCGCCTTCGACCGCTAAAAAGTTCTCAGGGATTTTTCAAACTGCGCGCCTGTTTTTAGCTCGATTGTGCTAAAATGGACGCGTTTGTGTTTAACAAGAACATTTTTTACTACCACAGGCGAGATATACCTGCACAACTCGTTGAAAATCCGAAATAACTACCCCGCATTACCAACCCAAATACTATGACATTATCTGTAATCCGCGTTGTGGGCGCACGCGTTCACAATCTTAAAAATATCAGCTTGGATATTCCCCGCGACAAACTGGTTGTCATTACCGGTTTGTCGGGGTCTGGTAAATCATCACTGGCTTTTGATACCATCTTCGCCGAGGGGCAGCGCCGCTATGTCGAATCGCTTTCTTCGTATGCCAGACAATTCCTCGGGCAGATGGATAAACCCGATGTAGATTATATCGAAGGGCTATCCCCCGCGGTTTCAATTGACCAACGCGCCACTTCGCACAATCCGCGCTCCACAGTGGGGACCGTCACCGAGATTTACGATTATCTGCGATTGCTTTTCGCCCGCGCCGGTATCCCCCATTGTCCGCAGTGTGGACGGGAAGTCGCCCGCCAATCGGCGCAGGAAATCGTCGAGGCGGTGGAACAACTCCCGGAGGGGAGTCGGCTGCTCATCCTTGCCCCAATGGTAAGTGGACGCAAAGGGACGCATCAGGCCGTTTTAGATGAGATTCAAAAATCTGGCTTCGTGCGCGTGCGCGTGAATGGGCAGGTTCACAGCCTGGATGAAGACATCCAGATGGACCGCTACAAAATCCATCACATTGAAGCCGTGGTAGACCGCGTAGTAATTCGACACTATGAAGACGATGAAGAAATGCAGAATTTCCGCTCGCGGTTAACCGACTCGGTGGAGACAGCCCTGCAATTTGGAGATGGTCATTTAATTGTGCAGGATACAACCCCTCACCCCTCACCCAGTGGGAGAGGGGTGGGGGGTGAGGGGCGTGATTTACGCTACTCTGAACATTTGGCCTGCGCGCATTGCGGCATCAGCCTGCCCGCTATCGAGCCGCGCACCTTCTCGTTCAATACCCCCCACGGAGCATGTCCCGATTGTCAGGGCATTGGCACGCGCATGAATATTGACCCCGATTTGCTCATCACAGATAAATCGCGTTCGATAAATCACGGCGCGATCCATGCAGGTGAATGGCGCGGTGAGCGCGAAGTCGGCGGTTATTATTGGTCTACACTGGTAGGCGCGGCAGAAGCCAACGGGATTGATCTCGATGCGCCCGTCAGTTCACTCGCGGACGAGCAACTCGGCATTATACTTTACGGCACACGCGGTGAAGAGATAACCGTGAATTACAAACGCCAGCGCGACGGCAAGGTATTCACCTTCCAGCGCGAATACGAGGGCGTGATCCCCAACCTGGAGCGGCGTTTCCGCGAAACAACCTCCGAGGCAATGCGCGAGCGCATCATGGAATATATGAACGACCGCCCCTGCTCCACCTGCAACGGAGCGCGGCTTCGCCCGGAAGCGCTGGCCGTAACCCTGGCCGAGATCAATATTCTCGATGTCACCGAATGGCCGGTACGGCGTGCGCTGGATTGGGTGCTAGAACTCAAAGAGCAAGATACGATCCTGAACCAACGGCAAAAGATTATTGCCTCGCGCGTGCTGCGCGAACTCGAAGACCGGCTGGGATTTTTGGTCGCGGTGGGGCTGGACTACCTGACGCTCAGCCGCAAGGCTGCCACGCTTTCGGGCGGCGAGGCCCAGCGCATCCGCCTGGCAACACAGATTGGCTCGCGCCTGATGGGCGTGCTTTATGTACTCGATGAACCCTCCATCGGCCTGCACCCGCGTGATAATGCCCGCTTGCTGAAAACCCTGGAAGGCATGCGCGATCTGGGCAACACGGTGCTGGTTGTCGAGCACGATTCAGAAACAATTGAAACCGCCGACTGGGTTGTTGACCTCGGCCCCGGGGCAGGCGAACACGGCGGTGAAGTGATCTTTAACGGGCCATCTAAAGATGTACTCAATCATCCCACATCGCTTACCGGGGCCTATCTCTCCGGGCGTAAGCAAGTACCCATCCCTGTAGAACGCAGGCCGGGGAACGGCGAGATGATTCGGGTGATCGGAGCACAGGCGCATAACCTGAAGAATATCAGCGTAGATGTTCCACTTGGAAAATTAGTGTGCATCACGGGGGTTTCGGGGTCTGGAAAATCGACGCTGATGGTGGACGTACTCTACGCCGCGTTGGCGCGCCATTTGCACGGGGCGCGCTCCCAACCTGCAGCGCATGATTCTATCGAGGGGCTGGAACATATTGATAAGGTCATCAACATCGACCAATCCCCCATCGGGCGCACGCCGCGCTCCAACCCGGGGACGTACACTGGCATTTTCGATCATATTCGCGATCTATTTGCCGAACTACCTGAGAGTAAAATCCGCGGCTATGCCAAAGGACGTTTCTCATTTAATGTCCACGGCGGGCGCTGCGAGGCCTGTCAGGGTCAGGGTCAAATTCGCATTGAGATGCAATTTTTGCCCGATGTGTACGTGCCTTGCGATATTTGTCACGGTTCACGCTACAATCGCGAAACCTTGCAGGTGCGCTTCAAAGGACACTCCATCGCCGACGTGCTGGCAATGACGGTAGATACCGCCGCGGAAGTTTTTGAAAATCATCCCAATATGCTGCGACGGCTAAAAACGCTACAAGATGTCGGGTTGGGATATATTCGCATTGGGCAATCGTCGCCGACGTTATCGGGGGGCGAAGCACAACGAGTGAAGCTTTCGCGCGAGCTTTCCAAAATTTCCACCGGGCGCACGCTCTACGTACTGGATGAACCCTCCGTAGGGTTGCACGCAGCCGATGTGCACAAGCTCATTCAAGTGTTGCAGCGATTGGTAGAAGCCGGCAATACGGTGCTGATTATTGAGCACAATGCCGATATTATCAAAATCGCCGATCATATTATTGATTTAGGGCCGGAGGGCGGCGATGCCGGTGGCGAGATCATTGCCGAAGGAACGCCAGAAGATATTTGTGGCAATCCGGCTTCGTATACGGGGCAATTTTTACAAAAGTATGTGCGCTCGACGCACGACCGAGATTGTGTGTGATTTGGAAGTATGGGATGAGCTTACTAACTACTGGCCTATCCCACCCTGTTATAATAACGGCATCTGCAATGACTTAGGAGGATAAAAAACACCAATAATCACAAATGGATTTGGGCCGCGCATATGATTTGCTTTTGTAGTTCCAACAAATAAATATAAGTCCTTGTTGAGGAATTCATCACAATATTTCTTCTGAACAAGTTCGTTTGCAACAACTTCATCACCTTCTGTTTGAGCCAAACAATTCCAATAAAGAGCACCTATTTCCCAATCTTCTATCATCATTTTTCGGGGTGTATCATCACCTTCTGTCAAAAAACGGTAATAGTAACGATAAGGTAATTTGCGAACTATTTGGGCTTCTCGTTGAACTGTTGTTTGTTCAAACAACTTTAATTGCCGCAAACTGTTTCTCATACTCGCTTTCCACTCTCGATCATCCGGTTCAATTACAAAGTCAACTATTTCTTTAGGTTTAACTGTTGCAAGCGATTTCCAGACACCTGACGTTTTTGCAAGATTTATCAGTTCGTTCATGGAAACAAATACTTCATTGAGCGCAAATCTCTTTCTTTCAGCCCAATCCCTGTTTTTCCCTGTCGATATATTCCCCAGAGTTTGAATTGGTTCATCAACCCCTTTTATGGGACGGTAACTTTCTTGTCGGAAATCAGAACGGTTACGTTCAAGACCTAATTGAATCCAATCGTATTTTTTATATTGCTGCGCATAAGGAAGCGCGCGGAACTGGATTGGGTAAATTCGAATCCAGTTACCATTTTCGAGAAAACCAGCATTACATACCAACTCATCGTATTTTGCGGACGGAACTGGATACGTTTTCACAGCTACCAAAACACGCACATTAGGTAATATCTCTGGAAGATACATATTTCCTCCCTGAAAAATATCTTTATAAGTGGTTTATAGGATAAAAAGATACTAAATCTTGTTGTAAAACTTCAACAAGTTTTTGACGATGACACATCGTGTGGTCTGCTTCAAAACAAGTTAAAGCAATTCTTTTTTGCACTTGGGTAATAGTTTTAAGCATCTTCAAAGCACTTTTTTGCTCTGGCAGTATTTGCTTCTCATACAACTCAAAAAGCGTTTGGTAGGATGCAGGCCCATTCAAATCCTTTCGCAAATGAGATGCGATGCCTAAATCTGGCAAATGGTAATACTCCAACCCTGCTTTATTAACATAATTATTCAAAATTCTTTTTGAAAAACCAAATTTTCTTGAAATTGGGTTTTTACGAACATCAACAAGTGCAGTTACATTGTTTTCAATTAGCTTATTAAGATAAGCATCAATAGACATTCCCTCGTAGCCTATTGTCATTAAGACTGGCTCAATTCCAATTTGCCAGACTTCTGTTACACGTTCATATTCTTCGTTATCGAGGATCTGTGAAGCAATTTCGCTTTTCCGCGTATATTCAGGATATTCTCGATAAGCCGTTCGCACAAGTTCTTTTCCACGCAAATTTCTCGTTGTGGCTGCAAATATTTTTATAGCACGTCTATCTGAAGGTTTTAATTGGCTAAGACACGACTTCGTCTGTTGGGATATCTGAAATTTATCGACGGCCACAAGATAGCCTTTTTCAGTAAGTTTTCTTTTGTCATAATAAGAGATGAAACTAAATCCTCCATATTTGTATGGAAAAAAATCATAATGCGTCGATTTTGTTCTTTTACAATACAAAAAGAGCAGTTTTTCGAAATCTGTATTAGGCAGTGTTCCACCAAACACCTCAAGCAAAGAGAGTAGCACTTTCTGACGATAAAACATATATCTGCTCAACTTTCACAAAATTCGGAGTTTCCATTCAGCAGATATTATACCAAACAAGAAAGAACATTTGTTCACAGACTTAAGGTTTCACCCACTCCCATTCCGTCACACGGCCCGAAACGATTTCTACAACATGGCTCTGATAGCCCACACCGGGCAGGACGAAGCTGAGCTTGTATTCTCCCGGGGGCAGGTTGCCAACCGCGAAAGCCTCTCCCCACGGGGGTTGTAACCGCAAGCGTTTATCCACATACGTGTGCAAATCCATCGGGTTCACATCCACCTCCCCCAAGGGCTGAACCACCACATTTACATCTACCAGATCACCATTTTCGTCCAGAATGCGTCCGGCCAGTGCGCCGTTCTCTGTCTCCCCATCATCGTCGAACTGAATCAACCATAACTCCGGGTTACGAGCATTACTATGCTTATTCTCACCGTAGCGGACTTCAAAGTGTAATTCGCTGCCAGTGGTATGCCCGGTTGATCCTACCAGCCCCAGCGTCTCGCCCACATCAAGCTGTTGCCCAGACTCCACATCAACCTGCGAAAGATGGGCATACAGCGTATACACCGGCTGGGCGTACCCAGGCAACGAATGTTCCATCACAACAGCCAACCCATACAACTCCGGGAAGGGGCTAAACTGACCTTCTGCATCTGCCCCGGCATGCAGTACGCGCCCCGATGCGGCAGCCAAAACCGGCGTACCCGCCGAGTTGACAAAATCGACACCATTTTGGGCCAGTTGTTGATTTTGCGGCTGTCCAAAACGTTCATTTGGATCAATCGTATCACGCCCCGAGGGGCCAATCGGCAAGGAGATGGGAAAATCGGACTCACTCAATGCTGGTTCCTGCGCCCGAGGCGTTGGCGTCACATACAGGTATGGCTCTAAATACTGCGTAAGGTCATAGGGTATAACATCCATCACGACCTGCTGAAAATCGGCCGTGAGATTATTTTCGGGCAGTGTGCCAAAACCCCCGGTGGCAATAATCGTGGTTGTCGCCGAGGCCACGACCAACGAGCGAATCAAATTCGATTTTCTCTTGCGATTGGAGTATTCCACGGAGCCTATACCTTCGTGCCCGGGTTCAGAGCATAGACCGGCGCCAAACCAACTGTAATACCTTTAGCCTCCAAAGCTTGCACCAGTTTCAAACGCAAATCGCTGGCTTTATAAACTGTATCAGGCCATTTAGCGACATAGGTCCAAACTTCATAGAAATTTGTATCCGCGCCGATACCATCGAAAATCACCACTGGCCGGTAACTATCGCCATCCAAACGACCTTCAAATTGAGAAGCCGTTTCTTCAAGCACACGCAAAACAACCACACGGTCATGTATACCGCGTACGGGGATTCGTATTTTAATCCGATAACCGGAAACTCGCGAATGATTGATCAGCGTTCCATTGACGGCTTCTGAGTTTGGGATAATGATTTTGTCTTTATCAATGGTCAGCAGGCTGGTTGCGCTCATATTAATTTCGATGACTTTGCCAAAGTAATTTCCCAATGTGACATATTCATCAACATCATAATAACGCAAAAACATCAGCTTAACGCCCGAAACAATATCTGAAGCCAAACGTTCAGAGCCAATGGCAAACGCGCCCGTTACGGCTGTGACGATTACAACCAGCGCTCCGGCTGTGCCTGTCATCTCTATGATGATCTTGCCCGTCAGCAGGAAAAGACTCAAGCGTACCAGCCCAGAGATAAAATCTACCCAGGTGCCATTCATAAAGCGTGCAAGTAAATTTCGTACCACGCGGATCAATGCTAATTCAGAAATTATATAACCGGCAGCCGCGATCACAACTGCCAGACCTGCCATGCGAAAAAACTCAAAAACAGTTGAAGATAGTGTAGTTTCCATAGATACCTTTTTTCCAAATGAGAAGCGTAAAAGTAAGTATATTCTTACAAATATGACTTAGACGGTCGCATTACTATATATTACATGAATCTGTCTGTCAAGGGAGGTTGTCAAAAAAGAACAGTGGCTGGAGAACGATACTCCGGCCACTGTTCTTTTTTAGCTAGTTCTATTGCAATCGCGTAGAATTTTTACTCGTAGCGCAGCGCTTCGGTAACTTGCAGGCGGGCAGCGCGGTAAGCGGGCAGCAAGCTACTGACGATTGCCAATAGCACCAAGATGGGCAGCAACAGGCTGATCCAACCCCAATCAATCACGTATAAATCTGGCCCGGCGCCGATGGCGATACCCACCTGCCCGATAAATCGGACCAGCACAATCATCCCTAGAGTAACACCAAGCAGCAAGGCAATTAGCGCGATAGTTACAGCACCAATCACTACACTTCCCGCAATTTGGGCGGGGGTCAGTCCTATCGTTTTCTGGATTCCAAAATCGCGCACCCGTTCGCGAATACTCAAAAGACTGGTACTCATCAAGTTGGCAGCCGCCACAACCATCAGAATCACTGCTAAACTGGCGATCAAATTCGTCAACTGAACCACAGATGTCATGGGTTCCCTGGTCGTGACATTGACATTGATCAATCCATGAGAAACATCCAACCACTCTCGGCGAAGTTCCTCCGCCAATGTAATATCGTTCAAACGCAGGTAGTAATTCGTGGGTTGAGCATCGGAAACCGCCTGCTCTCGATACGTCTCCAAACTGGTAATAATCACTTTATTCAGGTTGAAGTTTTCCATATTCCGCCCTACAAGAGTCACTTGAATCGGTTCGCCATCTACTAGAATCTCAACAGTATCTCCAATCTGAGCGCCCATCAATTCAATAACCGCGTAACCCGCCACAGCTTCGCCCGGAGCGGCGATCATACGGCCTTCATTCATCGGGAAATCGAAATTCTGATAATTGCCCTGCAATAAGCGCACCGCCAAAGGCTGATCGCCATGCCCTGGAACCTGTCCGTAGACAAATGATTCTTCGTAAAAATCGACCACTTCAGGGTTGGACAGAATTCCATCGGCAATGATGGCATGAGGCACAAAGTTGCGCGCGATCTTCATATCGGCGGTGGTCCCGTTGAAGTAGTAGCGATTGTCGGCCAAAGAATCCGTAGTGCCCTGCGCGCCAACCGCTGTAATGGCTATCAGCACCGTCAACAGCAAACTGGAAATCGCCAGCGTTGCCCGTAGAGGTCGCGAAAAAGTATCTTTGACGCCCAGCACAATCACCGACGGAAAACGCAGCCATCCGGCTAACCGCCCCAACAAAGAAGCGCGCGGATGGCGGCTGCGGTACCCCACCGTAATCGCCTGCACTGCGTTGATGCGTCCGCCTTGCAAGGCGGGCAAGAGTGTTGCCAGGGCAACCGCCACTTCCACCAGGATCAGCACACCAATCAGCGGACCGGGGGTGTAGATATCGGGCGGCGTGGTGTTCAGATTTTCTGCCATCGTGCCTACCAAACCCGGTGCGAGGGCTAAACCAAAAACAACTCCCAAAGGCGCAGCGGCCAACCCAAGAGTCAGATGCTCGCCCAAAAAGAGCAGCGTAACCTGCCGCGGGGTAAAACCTACCGCCTTGAGCAGACCGATCTCGCGGTACTGGCTGAGTACCTGCCCGCCGATGGTGTTGAAGATAATCATGCCCACCGCGACCAATCCCAAAACGCTGAACAACCCCATAAACATAGCGTTGAGCGTATTGGCCAAAGCAGCATTCTCTTTGACATATTGCCATTCGATCACTGATTGCAGTTTGCCGGGTAACACATCAAAGGCCAAATCAGCAATTTCTTTGCTGGCTTCGGGGTCATTCAAACGCAGGCCAACCACCGAATACCAAGAATTCGAGTCGGGTTGTAAATTTTCCAGCGTGGACTGGCTGGTATAACCAACGCCTGGGGATGTGTCTTTGGTAATCTCGTTATACGGGAACCAGTGAGCCGTTACCGCCAGTCCAACCACCTTCAACGCCCGATTGCCATCTGCACCTAAAATCGTGACCACATCGCCCACTTGAAAAGCGTGGAACTTCGCCAGGCTGAAATCCAGCACGATTTCGTCGGGGTTGGCAGGCTCCAGCCAGCGGCCATCAGCCAACAGGGGATGCGCCACAGGAGGCGGTTCATTCATTGCATACAGAAAAAGCGGAACTTTCTCGTCGCCCAACACCAGGGGGTTTTCCGCCAGTGCCAGAATCACCCCACTGGTCTCGCTGACTGCCGGGTTTTGCGTCAATGGGCTGAAATCCAAATCATTCTGGTGGCTGACCACCCATACATGGGGGCCGTTGGTGGCTTCAAAGGTACGATCCCACGGCTCATCGGCGCTGCCCATCACCAAAAGGGAGACGGTCAACAACATCGCCGAGAGGGTCAGCACGCCTCCGATAAGCAAGAATTGAAGCTTGTTCGTGCGGATGTCAGCGCTCAGTTTGCGCCACATAGCAGTAAACATGGTCAGGCCTCCATATCGAGCATCTCGGTGAGCAAAGCCCGGGCATCGTGCTGCTCCCGGAGAATTGTCTCGCTGGTAATTTGCCCGTCTTTCATAAAGATCACCCGCTGGGCAATGCTGGCGACATTGGGATCATGCGTAACGATGAGGATGGTCTGCCCTTGCTGGTGAGTCTGGCGCAGCAGGCGCAGTACATCGAAGGCGGTTCTGCTATCCAGGTTGCCAGTGGGTTCATCGGCCAGCAGCACGGCGGGCTGATTGACCAGGGCGCGTGCCAGTGCAACCCGCTGACGCTCACCGCCGGAGAGTTGCGCGGGGATATGACGCGCTCTGTCTTTCATCCCCAAATCATGCAAAAGTCCATCTCGGCGCTGGCGTGCCTGACTCGCCGGTGATCCGGCCACCATCGCAGGTAGTTCGATATTGTCACCCACACTCATATTGCCAATCAGGTTAAAGGCCTGGAAGACAAAGCCAATCTGCTTGCGGCGCAAAATGGCGCGTCGGGCTTCGCTCATATTGTCAATTTGCTGCCCGGCCACCCAGACTTCCCCGGAGGTCGGGTTATCCAGGCCGCCCAGGATATGCAATAGGGTGGATTTACCGCTGCCACTTGGCCCCATCACCGCCACCAACTCCCCGACGCGGATATCTAAATCGACATCTCGCAGGGCCTGGACTTCGCCGCCGTTATGCTTATAGATTTTTGAAATTTTTTTGGTTTGCAAGAAGAACGTTGACATCGGGCTACTCCTGATTCAGATATACATCTTCACATAAATCCAGCCATTCCAGGTCGGCCTTGAGGTGTAGTACCGCCCCCTGGATAAGCAGCAACTTGGACGCGTCAGCAGAAATATCGGGCTGGAGCGCGAGCAGATTGAGATCGTGCAACGATTGAAGGTATTGGCGGCGCTGGTCGGCGATTAGCTGGTGTGTAGGCATGAAATCGGTCATCCCGGCGCTAACCAACTTAAGATAGAAATTATCGCGGAGGCGCGGACCGCTGAGCGGCTCGGCAAACCAGGCCAGCAATACCTGATGACCCGCGTCGGTCAATTCGTATACCTGTTTATTGGGTTTATTATCTTGTTCTACGGAGAATTTTTCCACCAACCCATCGCGCTCCAGGCGCGAGAGGGTGGTATAGATTTGCCCGGCATTCAGGGGCGGCAAAACATCTGCAAACAGATTATGGTAGGTTTGCAAAATATCATAGCCATGAGTGGGTTGGCGGGAAAGCAGAGAGAGAAAAAAATATTTCATACTTATATACTCGTTATCTAGATAACGAGTATATAAGTATGGGTGAAAATTGTCAAGTACCAGACCCCAATCAACGAATATTTGGCTGCGCGGCAGACAAGTTCGCTAGATGCGCGGCTCAGGCACTTTGATAAGCACAATAGTAGAAATCAAGAATAAAGCCGCGTAGATTCCAAAAATCACCATATAGCCAAGCCCTGGCAGTTGGGGGAAATGGATGGTGAAATAATCGGCGATGGGGCCGCCGATATAGGCGCCAACTGCGCCTGCGCCCGCACCGGCCAGATTGGAGATACCCAGGAATTTGCCAGCAGCTCTCTTGGGGACGATGTCGGTTCCCAATGCCCAACTCGTTGCAAAGAACATCCCAATGCCCGCGCCAACAATGCTGCCACCGATCATAATGACGTTCAGCGTCGGGGAAAGCAGCAAAATCACTGTACCTGCGGTTGCCAGAATCCCACTGAGGGCCACCAATCTTTTTCTGCCGACCTTATCGGCCAGCCAGCCGCTGGGGAGCGCGAAAACCAATATCAGCACCCCCACCACCAGTTTAAGTGTGGAGGCCGGTCCGGCAGCAGCATCCCCCTCGAGACCCAAGCGTCCCTGAAGAAAATAAACCGCAAATGCAGCCAGATTATTGGCGCCCACCAAAAACGCCAGTCGATTAATAACCCACCAGGTAAATGCCGGATTTGTACTCGCCGCTTGCCGCCCAATGCTGACCTGGATGCTCCCGTATACGCCAAAAAAAACCGCAATCAACATCCCGACCAGGCCAACCAGCCCCATCACAAACACTTGCGTGGAAAGCGCGGCGGCGGGATCAAACAGTTTACCAATATACTGCACAGTTTCACCCGACAACAAGATTATGACCAGAAACAACAGGGTCATGGCAGCTAACCGTCCAAAGGATTTCCACTCTAGCTGTGCCGGTTTTTCTGCCAAAGGTTGTTCACGCACAAACATGGTGATGCCCGCGGTGAGCAATAAAATTAGAACCACAACTGCGATACCGCCGAGCATATTGCCAACGGCAATCATGGGGCCAATCGTCAGTGCAATGATAATCACGGGCAGCAATTCCAGCACGGCTTTGATCCCGGAAAAGCGGCCGCGACGGTCTTCGGGAACCAGATCGGGGATAAGGCCCTGTTGCGCGCCATGCGAGAGATTGGAAGCGAGTTGCACCAGCACCACTGCTGTAAACAGGAACCAATAGCCTGGCGAGGCACTCATAGCAAAGAGGAAAATCACGTTGAGCAATGCGCCAGCGAGAATATAGGGTCGCCGCCGACCCCATTTGGACATATTGCGATCCGAGAGCATTCCGGCGAGAGCCTGCACCAATAAGGCTGTCATCAGGGAATAAAGGCGCATATTGCCATAGTAGGTTCCCTGCTGCTCCTGGCTGATAAAGCGCTGCACCAGCAAAGGCTGGATCAGACCGTTGGCCTGGGATACAGCCATAATGCCGAGCCAATAAATATTGATGGTGATGTAGTCGTGCCAACGGATAGGGCGATTCATTACAAACTCCTCAATAACAAGACACTATGGGTTCATTAAGGAACTGACGGGATATTCCCAAAGAGCCACACTCGGCTGCGCCTCAGGGTGACGGATGATGCTTTCAACAAGGCGCTCACCAACACAAAGCTATTCGTTTAGCGACAAGCCCCCAACTGGTCTTACGTAGTTATGCTTTCCTTGCGTTCAGAAAAAAAGCATCGTCCCCCGCTAAATGGCTTTCTAACGGCGCAGCATCCAGCGCCATAACGCGACTATTGGCAAAGAAAGGAAAATCGAAACTAGTGACATCGCCAGCGTGTTTCCCCGGAATGGGCATCAGGCGGGCGGTGAGGGGTTTGTTCAGGCGTTGGGCCAGTGCCGCCAAATCGAGCAGCACCGGGGCAAGTTGAGCGGCTGTGGTGTCGCCGGGCAAAGGGATCGTATCCAGGCCGGTGCCGCAAACTGCCGAGTAAAGCAGCATATCTTTCAGCGTCAGCACGCCCTGTTCGGCGCGGGCCGCCAGGGTAAAGTCTTCCAGCACGGGCAGCATCAGGCCGCTGAACCCGGCGCGCGCGAACTTCGCTTTGTCGATGGTATCGGCAATAATCGCTGCGGCGGCCAGTGAACCATGCAACCCTACCGCCGGGACCCCCAGACGCTCGAAGGCTGTCCCCAAGGAGAGGGCTTCTTCGGGGTAAGGGGCAAGGGAAAAATCAATGCCGCCAAATACTGGCGTTGGAATGTTGGCAGGTTGGAAAATTGCCAGATTTTTAGCAACTTGTGTGAGGTTTTGAGCGTGGATTTCAATAGCAGAGATCAGGTTTTGGCGGGCATCGGCGAGATTGGCAGCCTGGGAGAAAGCTTCGACAGCCAGATCGGCAGATTCGAGGGCCAGAGCGAAGGCAGGCGCGTCACCGACATGATAGGCCGCCGGGAAGAAGGGCGCGCCGGGCGGCACATTTGCCAGAGCGGCAAAGTACAAATTCGCAAATCCGTTGGGGTCTTGGGGAGCCAGGCGCTCGATAATCTCGGCGCAGGCGCGCACAGCAGGCAGCGAAACGCCAACTTGCGGCGAACTCATCAACGCCGACGCGAAAATATTCTCGGTGGCTGCCAACACTTCAGGGATCAGGGCGTAGGCACGCAAATCATCAGGCTGCGCCGGGCCAATGGCGATATAGTCAAAACCCAGGAGCACGGCGGCGCGCTCCAATTGCTGTGCAAATTCAACCACTTTATCCACAACCAGTGAGGGCACCAATTCGGGAAAGGGTACCGTTGCCAGACGTGCGGTTTGCACTTCGTAGCCGGCATTGGCGAAAGCCTGCCGCGCGGCGCCAACAAAATTTCCTGCCTGAGTTATTGAATTATCATCCAGCGGCCAGTGGGGATTGCAAAAAAATGTAATCGAGCGGATTTTCATTTTGACTGGGATTCGTCAAGCGCGTTGACGGGCAACTTCGAAGAGCAGGATCGCTCCGGCGATGGCGGCATTGAGCGACTCGACGCGGCCCGGCATGGGGATGTGTACCGGCTGCGGGTTCACCGCCCAGGCCTGATCGCTGGCCCCGTGCGCCTCGCCTCCCAAAATCAGCCCCAGTGGACGCTCAAACGCGGCCCCAGTGTAGGGCTGTCCCTCCGCGGAGTCGGCTAGAAACAAGGTGAGGTCTAACGAAGCAGCGCGTTTTTGGACATCTTCCCAGGACACGGTTTCGATTGGCAGACGAAAATGTGCACCCATTGCCGCGCGTACTACTTTTGGCGAGTAGGCGTCCACAACCCCTGGGTGCAGCCACACGGCATCGGTTCCGGCTGCCAGCGCCGTGCGCAGCAAGGTTCCCATATTGCCAGGGTCGCGCACACCATCCAGAATCAAAATAAAATCAGCATCGATAGGGGCAGGCAGAGATTTCAGCGACAAAACGGCCAAAATTCCCTGGGGAGTCTGTGTATCGCTGGCGTGCTGCATAACTCCAGGGCTAACCGGAATTATTTCCACGCCGCGCTGCTGATAGGTGGTAATAATGTCATCACCGCGCTCATCTAATCCGGGAGTATAGAGTACGTATTGGGTCTGCCACTCTGCTGCAATTGCCTCTTCCACGAGGCGCACACCTTCAATAACGAAGGCGCCCGCTTCGCGGCGACTGCGCGCCCGCGCTTGTAAGGCTCGAATTTGTTTGATTTTGGGATTCGTGGTTGAAGTGAGCATGGAGGAGATTGTAGCATCCCGAAACGGTTAATACAAGAACCCCGGCGCTCAAGGAGACACCGGGGTTCAAAATATCTGTGAAGGGGGACTATAGTGCGGCTTTGACCTGCTCGATAACCGCGGCAAAAGCCTGGGGGTCGCGCACAGCGAGGTCGGCCAACATTTTACGGTTGATGGTGATATTGGCTTTTTTCATACCGTGGATCAGACGGCTGTACGAAAGGCCATTCAGGCGCGAAGCGGCGTTAATACGCGCAATCCACAGACGGCGTAGATCGCGTTTGCGATTGCGGCGGTCGCGGTAAGAATACCAAAGGCTTTTTAGCCGGGCTTCATTAGCGCGCCGGAAAAGGCGGCTGCGAGTCCCAAATTGGCCTTTGGTCTGTTTGATGACTTTTTTATGTCGTCTTCGACGGGTATATCCAGTTTTTACACGAGCCATGTTAATTCTCCTGCGTACTCCAGAGCGTCGGCAGCTTTTTCTTGCTGCCCGTTATAACACTCAACAGCCGCGTTTATCGATTATTTATTGGTTTGACCGGTGCGAGCATTCGGGTTAGCCTTATATTTACTCAGATAAGGGGCCAAGCGGCGAACGCGCTGTGCAAGTTTTTTGCCTTTTACAGGCTGCATGCGGGTAAATTGTGCTTTGGTGCGTTTCGACTTTCGCCGACGCAAATGGCTCTTGCCACCTTTGGTGCGCACGAGTTTACCAGAACCAGTGACCCGGAAGCGTTTTGAGGTTGCTTTATGGGTCTTCAGCTTGTATTTCCCTTTTTTGGGTTTTCTAGCCACAATTACACTCCTCTCACAAAAACACCGCGGCGCAAGGTAATTTCGAGCTACCCGGCAGTTAACCGCGGATAATTTGTAAAATAATTTCGTTCTTGCTAATTATTGCGTATCGTTTTATTTCTTGTCGCTCTTCTCAGGAGCCAAAATCATAAGCATCGAGCGTCCTTCACGCGAAGGTTGGTACTCAACGATGCTCACGTCCGATAACTCTTCAGCAACTTCTTTCAAGGATTCCATTGCAATTTCGGGGTAATGAATTTCACGGCCTCGGAACTGTATGCGCACCTTAACTTTATTACCTTTTTCTAACCAGCGGCGAGCATCGCGAACCTTAAATTGCAAGTGATGCTCACTTGTCTTGGGGCGCAAGCGAATTTCTTTGACTTCAATCTTTGCCTGAGCCTTGCGTGCATCCCGCTCTTTTTTCTTTCGCTGATAGATGAACTTACCCAGGTCCATAATTCGGCACACGGGCGGTGTGGCATTGGGCGCCACCTCAACCAAATCGAGTTGCGCTTCCTCAGCCAAACGCTGGGCCTCACTCAGGGATACTACACCATGGTTCTCGCCATCTGCTCCGATCAAACGGACTTCGCGGGAGCGAATTCTATGATTGGCACGATAATCTGGATCGCTTATTGCTTACTTTCTCCTCTTCTCGGCATTTCGAGAATTGTAAACTGTGATAAGACGGGCTGCATCATACCAAAAGAACGGTAAATCGTCAACATTCCATTCGACGTCTCTCGGAAATTGCAACTCATTCTGTGCGCACAAAAATATGTATGGGAGAATTTGCACGGCAAGGAATCATCGGCGGTGTAGGTGAAGTTTCATCAAAGGCTTCGCTTTCCGCGAAACTTGTTGCGAAGCCGCCATATTGCCGCGCTTCAATCAGGATCACATCGGCTTCTTGGAGCCATGTTTCAGCCAGTTCCTCGCTCCACCAGCCGAAACGTTCCAACTCATCGGCATCGCCGGACAAGCGGTAGGAATAACCATCGTTGATCTGCGCGGGGTAAATCTGCGCTTCAGGGATATAGAGCAATGGCACCGCTGATAATCCACCCCACCAGTAAACTTTTGCACCCGCAGGCACAGCTTCGGCCAGGCGTGCTCCACCCGCTTCATAAGAAGCAATCACATCGCCACCGCAATCACGATCATAGGGTGTCAGGCCAACCAACAGAGTTATAAGTGTGCCCACAAACAGAAACGCTATCATGCTTGTCGCAGCCGGAGAAACTACTTCATTTTTCCAAACCATTCGCCCCAATTTTTCACTGTAACGTAAAATCAGCCAGCCAAATAGCAATCCAATTGCGACAAAGCCAGCCGCCCGCAAAATATCAGTCGCATATTCCACAACCTGAGTTTCGCTCAAAGCAAATTTGTTGGCAAAATAGCTCCACAATTCGGTCGTCCCGGTCTGGATGCGGAAGGATTTGATGCGCGGCACATCCACATGCATGAGACGATTGACAAAGCGATTCGAGATCAATTTGCTGCCAAATATCGGGAGCAGCCCGTAGCTGATCCCTGCCGAGAGGCAAAAGATCAACCCCGCGGGGAGCCAGCGCATCCGTGCGCCGCGCCACGAAGATGCGGCCACAATGACCAGCAATACGCCCAAAATGGCAAAAAACGACATATAGGCATCCAGGCAATAGACGCAGTAATTTTTACCTAACGAAGCCCAAACATGGAAGGCCCACAAGATCATAAACAACGTCGCGAGGAAAACCGCCGCCCGCATCCGCCATTCAGATTTCCACTGACCCTTGCGCGGCCACAAAACCAAAGCAGTCAATGCGCCTGCGGTAGCAAAGTAGTGCAGTCGCATAGCTTGGGAGAAACTCAAAATACGATCGCTAAAACTCGTCTCAGGCTGCCAATTGGGAATCGCTTCGGGGCGCGCCCACGGTTCGAGAAACGGGAACAACCCCACAGGTAGCCAGGAGGCCCACATGTGTAGAATCCCCGGCCAAAAGAAGGCGTGTCCACCCACAAAGGTCAGCATCCCGACGACAAAACTCCACAGGCCAACCTGCCAACCGTTTTCCCACAGAATATAGAGAGTTAGCAGCGGCAACAGCGGAGCCATATTGATGCGTGTCAGCACCACCAACACAGCCAACGCTGTCCCCAAAAGCAATTGCCACAAACGGCGCTCATTGCCCAAGGTCAACGCCAGCACCCAAACCAGCATACAAGCCACCAGACCTTGCGAAGCCATCACACTGTAAACTTTAATCAACTGCACATTGAGCGCAAATAACCCCACTGCACTCGCCGCCCACCAGCGCCCGCCAATGCGCCGCGCCAATAGCCACACGCCTAGCAGCATCAACAGGCCCAAAACGACAGCAAAATAACGCCCAGTACGCAAGCCCGGCCCGAAAATATGCTGCACGATTCCCGGAATGAGAAACGAAAACGGCATGTGGTTGGTCCAAAAACCGTAATCCTGATAAGGCGTATAGCGTCCGATGGCGAAAAAATAGCCTTTAAGCAAATACGCACCTTCATCAAGAATCGATGCCTGGGTATGGGCATAAACCCAAATTTGCAGCGCGAAAAGCGCGGCCTCCAACCCTGCCAGCGTTTCAGCCAGCCTGGGTCTGGATGCCAAATACTTCAAGCGCGCTGACAGACTCATCTTAGAGTACCTCGCGGCCCAAATATTGCAAATCGGCATCGACCATCATTTGCACCAACTCGGCCAAGCCAACCCTCGGTTCCCAGCCAAGATTATTTTTGGCGTAAGCCGGATCGCCCACCAACAAATCCACTTCGGCAGGGCGATAGAAGCGCGGGTCTTGCACGACATAATCGCGGTAATCCAGCCCGACATGCGAAAAAGCGGCATCGCAGAATTCGCGCACTTCATGCGTCTCGCCAGTGCAAACTACGTAATCGTCGGGAGTGTCTTGTTGCAGCATCAGCCACATCGCTTCGACATAATCCCCGGCGAAGCCCCAGTCGCGGCGCGAGTCGAGATTACCCAGGCGCAGTTCATCGGCCAAGCCCAGTTTGATACGCGCAACTCCGTGGGTAATTTTTCGGGTGACAAATTCCAGGCCGCGCCGCGGGCTTTCGTGATTGAAGAGGATCCCCGAGCAGGCATACAGGTCATGCGACTCGCGATAGTTGACGGTGATCCAGTGCCCATAAACTTTGGCTACCCCATAGGGGCTGCGCGGATAGAAGGGCGTTGATTCTTTTTGAGGAACTTCGCGCACCTTGCCAAACATCTCGCTGGAAGAGGCTTGATAGAAACGCGCTTGTGGGTGCGCCAGACGGATAGCCTCCAACATGCGTGCTACACCCAGGGCGGTGACTTCACCGGTGAGCACGGGCTGATTCCAGGAGGTCGGCACAAAGGATTGCGCAGCTAGATTGTAGACTTCATCGGGACGATATTCTTCCATGATCGAGACCAGCGAACCCTGGTCGTGCAAATCGCCCTGAATGATCTCAATTTGATCCTGAATATGCTCAATGCGTCCAAACGTAACTGTGCTGGAGCGGCGCACCATCCCTAAAACACGGTAACCTTTTTTGAGCAAAAACTCTGCCAGATAGGAACCATCCTGGCCGGTAATTCCGGAAACTAATGCAGTTGGCATACAATACCTCTCTCAAGAATAAGGCGATTATTCTGCGAAGGCGCGAACCTGAGCAGTAACGTTATTTTATAATTCAACCATTGAATTATAGATGGCGTCAGACACAAGGTCAAGGTACTACTGAACGATGCAAGCGCGCCCAATCCCAAATCCAGTATAAGACCGCACTGGCAATTCCCAATCCAAAGGTTTTAAAAACATCGAGTACCACCCATTCGAGGAGGAGATAGCGGTGCAGATACCAGGGCAGGAACCAGGCCAGCACCAATCCAACGCCAACCAGCACACGGCGAAACCAGGGGTCAGGGTTCTGGCGCTGCTCCACCAGCAGCCAGGCCGCCAGAACAATCTGCATTCCGGCGAAAGCAGCCCGGTAACGGGGATTATCCCACTGGTCGCCACCGCTACGAAAGGATGCCGAGAGAATCACCATCCATGAGGCCAGACTCAGGGATAGAATCAGCCAGCGGCGGGGCTGGCGCAGAGCACGCAATGGGGCGTAAATCAGCAGCGGCAAGAGCAGAGTCCAGCCGAGGGCGCGCCAGATAGCAATCCCGCGCCACAGAGGGTTGCCACCTGCAATCAGAGCGGCGGGCAAGAAGGGCTGCACCACCCCATAGACCAAAATCACCCAAGTGTAAAACTCGTAAGGCACATTTTCAAAAAGTTTCGTCATCCAACCCGAAACCTGCGTGCTGGCAATTTTCTGCCACAGGCTTGTGCGTTCAATCCAGTATTGTATATAGGCCAACGGATTTTCAAACGAGGCATCTGCCAGACGCGCGCCAAAGAACCCTACTCCGGCAACGCCCAAAATCAGCAGCGCCCCCAGCGCAATCCACAAGCGCCGATCGCGCAGCCATTGGCCGCGCCACAAAGCCACCGCCAGCAGCAACAAGCTAAGTGTCAACATCATCGTAAATGCCGGAGACAGCGGAATACTGAGCAGCAGCGCGCCGACCACCCATAAACTATTGCGCCAATTGTGTTCCTGGCGCATGCGCGTCAGACTATACATTGTCGCGGCGGCGAGGGTAATGGTAAAGGCCTCGCGCATCTGCGAACTGCCGAGGAGCATGGCTTCAGGGTAGAAGGCCAGCATCCAGGCGGCCCACTTTGCCACGCGCTCACCCCACAGGCGATGAGCAAAGGCCCACACGAAGATCAATGAGAGCGATGACACCAGCGCTGCCAGCGCCACCATCATCAAGGGCTGATGCGCATCCCCACCCAGATAGCGATACACCACCGCGCTCAAAAAAAGCAAGCCGCCGTATTGGTCTACGGCGTCATAACGCTCTGTGAAAGCATCACCCAACGACTCATCGGATTGGGCCAATTCCCAGGCAGTGGTATCGCGCTCGTAGGCATCGGCCATGATATAACCGGCGACTTCCGAATCGCCGCCATAGCCCCAGGCAGGTAATGCTTGTTGCCAAAAAATACCCAACCCGAAGCGCAGGAGGATGCTAAGAATCGTCAGACGGATGAGCCAGGAGGGGAAGGTGGAAAATTTCATACAGGGTGGACAGGTTTGCAGGTTAAAGGTTTGCCAGAATGAGGGCGGCGCGGATGTTCCAGTCATATTGTTGGGCATCGCGGCGAGATTGTGTAGCCAATTTATCCCTGAGAGCAGGATCGGCAGCAAGTGCGCGCAGGGCTTCAGCCCAGACATTCACATCATCCGGGGGGAGCAGCAGGGCGTTGTTCTCGTTGAGAATTTCACGTAATACTGGCAAATCGCTGGAAAGGATGACGCGTCCACAGGCCAGATATTCGAAAAGTTTCATCGGGCTAAGGTAACGAGCAATATCGCCGCCAGAAGAGGCCGCCACACGCCGTTGATAGGGCATCAGCAGGGCATCACAAGCCGCCTGATAAAGCGGCAATTCTGCGTTGGGGACGAAACCGGTCAGGGTGAGATTGCCAAGTTCAGCGGCAGCATCACGCAGACGAGTCACGTCATCTTGAATGCCGCCAACCAACAGGAAATTAATCTCAGGCAGTTGTTTAGCCAGCTTGAGGAGCATCTCTCCGCCGCGTCCGGCGTAGAGATGCCCGGTATAACCCACTGTAAAGCGCTGTGGAAGTGAGAGTTGAGCGCGAGCATCGGGGGGGTCGAGCAGATCGGCGTAACGAGCCAGGTCTACGCCATCGGGAGCGATGAGCGTGAAGGGAGCCTCGGGCAGCGTTACGATTGCCTGGGTTATGGCTTCTCTCAGGGATTCAGTGATCACCACCAGGCGGCGCGCGCCATTTCCGCTCAGGAACCGGCGCAAAAGCCACGGGGCAAGCGTCCCACGCGGTAGATCGTGAATCTCGAAGATGGTATCCATCCCCAATGAACTGGCGATAGCCGCGGCCTGTGGCAAACGCGTGAAAATTAAATCAGCTTTCTGACGTCGGGCGTACTGCACAGCCTTGAAGCCGTAATCATAGCTGCGAAAGCGTGGATTGACGGGCAACCAATCCACGGCGAAACGCTGCTGCAAACCGTAGTGCTGCGCCAGATCATCCCATGATGCAGGTTGATGGTCGGCACGGTTCTGCGGCACAACCACCTGCACGGTATGCCCTAAGGCGGTGAATGCTTGCGCCATTTTCATCGTCTGAATGGTATTGGCGCGACGAGATGGTAAATAGGTGGGGGCGATGAGTACGATTTTCATGAAGCCCTCACCCCCTGGCCCCCTCTCCCAAAAACAGGAGAGGGGGAGGATGCTCGTTGCATACATAACCGGCTCCCCTCTCCCCAAATTGGGAGAGGGGGTGAGGGCCGCCAACAACTCATCATGCCGCCCTTTGAGGGCGCGTGCGCAAATCGGCGAAGACGCGCAGCACCGCCGCCCCGTTGGTGAACACATAGTAGGCAATCAGCAAACCGGCGAAGGCCAGGGCGCCAAAGCGTTCAGCCAGCCAGAAAATGGTGGTCACTTTTAAGATCATGCCAATAGTATTAATCACCGTGGGAAAAACCGGGCGAGACAACGAAAGCAGCGCGACACGGTTCCAATAGAAAATATTAACAAATGTGAAGCCCAATGCCAGCACCACCAGCGCCGGATAGGCGGGCAGGTATTGCGCGCCGTAGCTAATTTCAAGAATCCACTTACCAAAAACGATCAAACCCAGTGTCACCGGGATCGAGTAAATCGCAGCCAGACGCGATCCCTGGCGCAGTACGTAGCGCACATTTTCCCAATTGCGACGGGCAATCTCACGCGCCAGTTCCGGGTAAGTGGCTTTGGGTAACGGACTGACGGGGAGTTGGAGCAGATTGGTGATTGCCAGAGCAGTTTTATAAAATCCTGCCTGCGTCGGGCCTAAAAAGGCCGAAACCCACAGCACTTCGCTATCTTTGGCGATCAGACTGACGGTGCTGCTCAGATTGGTGCTGAAGGCAAAGGTCAGTAAACTACGCCGCTCGGATTTAAGTATACCCAATGGCGTGCGCCACCACGCCGAACCCCAATTACGGCTAGCTTCAAACAACGCGGCGGTACTGATAGAAAGCGAGTAAGCGATCTTACCGATCATATAGGCAATAATTACCGCAGCAAGATCACCTTTGGCAATGAAGATGCCAAGAATCAAAACCAGCGTTATAGCGCTTTGGGCAACGGTAGCGGCGGCAATGATACGAAAACGATCGAAGATTTGCAGTAACCCGCTGGCGGTCTCGAAGATAAAATTGGCAAAGATGATTAGGCCATAGAGTTGAAACCAGCGCGCCAGATTGGCATCCTGGGCGAAATACTGCGCCCCGAGGGGTGCCAACCCCCAGATGAGCGCCAGCGCAATCAGCGAACCGCTGATCTCGAGGAGGGTTGCCATTTTGAAGACTGCCGCCGCCCGAGGGAGGTCGCCATCTTCCTGATACTTCCCCACATAGCGCACAACCAACTCGTTCATACGGAAGGACGCAAAGCGGTTGGCTACACTGGTAAATTGCGTGATAGCCCCCAGAATACCGAAATTCGCCGGACCCAGCAAGCGGGCGGCAAAGATGCTCTGAAAAACGCTCATTCCGGCAGAAAGTCCGGTAGCACTGAGCAAATAGCCGGCATTTTTAATAATCCGGCTGAGAAGTTCGTTTTCGAGCAAACGGGAGGTGATGTTGGAGATTTTGGTGGGCATGGGAATAAAGACGAAGGACGGAAGACTGGGCGAGTTAAAACTCGGTCACCCGTCGTCCGTCTTCCGTCAATCAGTATCGATTTCGCGCGCCCACTCGCGATTTTCGTTGTACCATTCGATCAGGCGAGCAATGCCCTCGCGCAATGAAACCTGCGGCTCCCAACCGAGCAATTGACCGGCCTTGCTGACATCTGCCCGATTCGCCAGCGCATCGGCGGGGTGCAGGGGGTGATAAGTAATCTGCGCTTCGCGGCCAATCATTTCTTCCATAATGGCAATCAGGGCGTTGATAGTGATATTCTCATGTCCGCCCAGGTTGATAATCTCGTAGCCCACCGGTTTGAGCGCCTGGATCGTGCCGCGGGCGATATCATCTACATAAGTGAAACCGCGCGATTGTTCGCCATCGCCGTTGACGCGCAAAGGAATGCCCTCGCTGATCCACTTGGCAAAACGAAACATAGACATATCCGGGCGGCCTGCCGGACCATAGACGGTGAAATAGCGCACGATGGAGACATCCAACCCATTGAGGTAATGGTAGGCGTGTGCCATCGCTTCGGCGCCTTTTTTACTGGCGGCATAGGCCTGTAAGGGGAGGTCGCTAGAAGCGGTTTCCGGGGTGGGCAGGGGTGCTTCACCGCCATAGATACTGGATGTAGATGCCAAAATAAATTTGGGCACTCCGGTGCGATTGCACAATTCCAGCAAGTTGAGCGTGCCGGTCATATTCGTATCAACATACACCCAGGGATCTTCGACGCTAGCGCGCACACCGGCGCGGGCAGCCAGGTTAATCACCGCATCAAACGTTGGAATATTGGGACGAGTGAGCGTTTCCAGAATTTGCTTGTCGGAAATATCAAGATGAATAAACTGAAAACTTTTTTTGCCCTGAAGACACTCTAGTCGATAATCCTTCATACGCACATCGTAGGCGTCGTTCAAATTGTCCACACCGACGACGGTATGCCCGGCATCGAGCAGCATTTCGGCAACGCGGGAGGCAATAAAACCGGCAACTCCGGTGATGAGATAGTTATTTGGCATACAGGTTCCTATGTTAAGACAAAGGACGGGAGACAGAAAACCGGGCATCCTTCGACACGCTCAGGATAGAGGCAGTCTTCCGTCCCCGTCATCCGTCTATATAATCTACAAACGAAAAACTTTAGGATTACCACGCGCCGCACTGCCCAGAGCGTTGCGAGTATCGACAATACATTTGGCGGTTTCCAAAATCTCAGCATATACGTAGTCGCTGTGATTGGTGATAATCACGACACAATCGGCCGCTTTCACTGCGGACATCAAATCGGGGACACTTTGAAGTTCAAACTCTTCTTCTTTGATGGACGGGATATATGGATCGTGGAAACTGACTTCAGCGCCGCTCTGCTCTAACAGGCCGATCACATCCAGCGCCGGAGATTCACGCAGATCGTCAATATCGGGCTTGTAGGCCACACCCAGAACCAGGATTTTGCTGCCATTTAACGATTTTCTCTGCTCGTTGAGGGCATCTTGAACCTTGCGTGTCACATAACGCGGCATCCCCAGGTTGATCTCGGAGGCCAGTTCGATGAAACGGGCAGTGTAGTTCAATGAGCGCAACTTCCAAGAGAGATAGAGTGGATCAATGGGAATGCAGTGGCCGCCCAGACCCGGCCCGGGGGTGAATTTCATAAAACCAAAGGGCTTGGTCGCCGCAGCGTCAATCACTTCCCAGACATCAATGCCAAGACGATCACACATCACGGCCATTTCGTTGACCAGGCCGATGTTAATCATGCGGAAGGTGTTTTCGAGCAGCTTCGCCATCTCGGCAACTTCGGAGGATGTGACGGAGACAACGGTCTCCAGCGCGCCGCGGTACCAGGTGGCCGAAACTTCGGAACAAGCCTCGGTGATACCACCGATCACCTTAGGGGTGTTGATGGTCGTCCAGTCTTCTCGACCAGGGTCCACTCGTTCGGGCGAAAATGCCAGGAAGAAGTCTTCCCCAACGACCAAATCGGTATCATCTCCCAACTGTGGCAACAGAATTTCACGCGTGGTGCCAGGGTAGGTGGTCGATTCGAGTACCACAACCATGCCAGGGTGCATGTATTTGGCAAGCTCCGTAGTCACGGAGAGAATAAACGAGAGATCAGGGTCACCGGTTTTGCGCAATGGCGTGGGCACACATATGCTGACGGCATCGGCTTCGGTGAGCGCGGCGAAATCGGTGGTGGCTTCAAGCCTGCCCATTTTTACGAGTTGAGCAACCAATTCAGTGGGCACATCTTGAATATAGCTCTCGCCTTGTTTGAGCTTCTCAATTTTGCGCTCATCGGGATCAATACCAATCACATTGAATCCGGCTTCCGCAAACACGGTGGCAAAAGGCAGGCCAACATAGCCCAAACCTAATACAGCAATTTTTGCGGTTTTGTTCTCAAGTTTTTCAATCAGTTGGTTTTTGGTATCCATTTGTCTTTCCTAGCCCGGCAATGCCGGAACAAACGTTTTTTACCACGAAGAACACTAAGACACACATAAATCTTCGCGCATCTTAGTGTCCTTCGTGGTTTAGATTTTTTTGAAGCCCAATTAAACCACACAGTGCATCATCCGGGGAGCGGTTCGCCGTGATGGAGATAGATGGGGGATAGCATGGCGAGATCGTCCGCTGCGGCGGATTGCAAGCGCCCCCAGGCAAGTTCTGCTAATACAGCCGGTCGGCGCATAGATTGCGCGGGGGAGGCCAACCGGGCATTCTCATTCTCGAGGGGGAAACGCCCCCGTAAATCGGCGCTTAACTCACCGGCCACGCGCGTGGGCTGGTCAAATATCGCCACAAACTCATCAATGGTCAAATTCTCCAGCCGGCCTGTAGGTTGATACTTCCCAGCCTCGGCCTGATACCAACCCACAGCCATGCGCTTGCGTCCAGCTTCGATCACAGCGGCAAACTCCGACTCTACCACTGGCTGAGCGGCAGCCATAACGTCGAAAGAAGGCACACCAGTCACCGGGATATGCAGGCTGAGTGCCAGCCCTTTGGCAAAAGCCAGACCAATACGCAAGGCAGTAAAAGACCCTGGCCCCAGCGCCACACCTACGGCTTGCAAATCCTGGCGGTTTGTTTTGGTCTTCGAGAGCAAATCCAGCACTGCGGGAGCAAGTTCTACCGTGTGATAACTTCGGCTGACCCAGGCTATTTCGCCGATTACGCTGGCGCCATCATAAAGCGCAATTCCCACCATGCGCGTAGAAGTATCGATTGCCAATAACATCAGGCCACTCCAAAAACTTGATTGCGAAAACGGCGCAGCAATTTCTGGCAATGCTCACCGTGCGCCGAAAAGACCAATTGCCGTCGAGTTTCATCCAGCCACTCAAGCTCTACCCAAATACGCTCTTCAGGCAGCACTGCTTCGATACGGTCGGCCCATTCAATCACCAGCGGACCTTCTTCGAACATACTCTCTAAATCCAGGTCAACCGCATCCGACGCGCCGCGCAGCCGATAAGCATCAAGATGGTAGAAGCGCAGCTCATCCGGGCGGCGGTACATATTTACCAATACAAAAGTCGGGCTGGAAACCGGGTCTGATGAACCCCACCCGGAGGCGATGCCCTGCATCATGGTGGTTTTCCCGGCACCCAAGTCGCCGACCAGTCCAACAACGTCGCCGGGCTGCAATAATGCGCCCAAACGCATACCTACGCGCCGCGTCTGCTCGGGGCTGCGGCTGATGAGTTCAAAAGAGTGTGGAGAAAAGACAGGGGGCATGGCGTTTTGATTATAAACGGATTTCGAGATTGCGTCAGGACGTCAAGACGTCTAAACGTCCTGACGGTCAAACGTTATTTAATGTCCAACTTTGCCAGCGACGCGACCACGCGTTTCAGACCAACATTCTCGAAGAAAATATCTACAATTTCTTCATGATCTTCGATCTTGCTGTTGAGCACCATGCCATCACCCCAGGCGGCATGATTCACGTTCATGCCTGGATGATATTGTTGCTCAACGCTTTCCATCTCTTCGGTATCGTCCCATCGCTCCGGTCGAAATATCGCGCCATAGTTTGAGTTCTGACGGGAGGGGGCGCCGCTGACCAGCTCCAGAGGAATATCTTCCAGATAACGGGAAGGGTCGGCTGATTCCATATAGCCGTAGTTAAAACGGTTGAGGGCGTAGAGCAAATACAATTGGTCTTCGGCGCGAGTGATACCCACATACAACAAACGGCGTTCCTCATGCATCGCTTCGGGGTCTTCAAAAGAGCGGATGTGCGGCAACGTGCCATCATTCAGACCAACGATGAAAACCACCGGAAATTCCAGCCCTTTGGCGGCGTGCAGAGTCAATAAAGTGGGCACATTGCTATTGTCATCAAGGGTATCCTGATCGGACACCAGGGCAATATTTTCAAGAAACGCTTCCAGGCTGCGATTCTCGTACTCCGAGGCCAGACGGCGCAATTCCATCACATTTTCCCAGCGTTCTTTGCCTTCTTCGGTGCCATCTTCGAGGTAGGTGCGATAGTCAATATCGCCGAGGATCAGGTCCATCAACCCCATCGGGGTTAAATCATCCTTTTGCGTGTGCCAACTCGAAAAGAGTCTGCCAAACCCGGCCAGGGAAGTTGCCACCCGGTTGGGGAGCGCCTCACTATGCCCGGAGTCAGGATGCAACCCCATCTGCAAGACAATTTCCCCCGGCGAGAGATTCTGCTGCCCAGCGTAGGTGCGCAGTGTAAGGATGCTTTTATCCCCAATACCGCGGCGCGGCGTATTGATAACGCGCATCAGGCCGATCTCATCGCGCGGGTTGTAAACCAGGCGCAGGTAAGCAATCACATCCTTAACTTCGCGGCGTCCGTAGAAACGCTGCGCGCCGACCAATTTATAAGGAAGGGCAGCCGCTAGAAAGGCTTCTTCAAGAATACGCGATTGAGCGTTGGTACGGTACATCACCGCGAAATCGCCGGGCTGATTTTTCTGGGCGGCAACATCTTTGGCAATTTGCCCTACAAGAAATGCAGCCATCTCGCGGTCATCATAAAGTTCGCGCAGGGTGATCTTGCGCCCGTCGCCACGCTCGGTAAATAATTTCTTCGGCGTGCGTTTTGGATTCTGGTCAATCACCGCCATCGCTGTGTCGAGGATGGTCTGTGTCGAGCGGTAATTTTGCTCCAGCAAAATGACTTGCGAGTCGGGGTAATCTTCTTCAAAGCGCAGCACGTTGCGATAATCGGCGCCGCGCCAGCGATATATGGATTGGTCAGCATCGCCAACGACAAAAATATTCTGATGAAAGGAGGCCAGCTGTTTCAATAGGGTATATTGCACCATATTCGTATCTTGAAACTCATCCACCAAAATATGCTCATAACGGCGGGCGTAACGCTCGCGCACCGCGGGCATCTGGTCGAGCAGGTATGCTGTCCACAGGAGCATATCGTCAAAATCAAGGGCGTTGCTAGCAAGCAATACCTTTTGGTAACGCTCGTAAACTCGTTTAACAACTTCATCACGATACGTCTGCACGGGAAAATCATCGGGGAAAAGCAATTCGTTTTTCGCGCGCGAAATCGAGCCGTGAATACCGTGCGGACGATAAAGTTTGTCGTTCAGGTTCAGGTCTTTTACGATTTGTTTGACAACGCGGATCTGATCGTCAGCATCGAAAATGACATAATTCTGGTCAAAGGGCAGGTACTGCGCCTCACGCCGTAAAATTCGCCCACAGATGGAGTGAAAGGTTCCCAGAGTTAGCCCGCGATTGCGCTCGCCCAGCAAATTACCGATGCGTTCGTCCATTTCGCGGGCGGCTTTATTCGTAAAAGTCACAGCTAAAATATGGTATGGGCGCACGCCCAGATACCCGATTAGATAAGCAATGCGTTGCGTAAGCACACGCGTTTTTCCCGAACCAGGGCCAGCCAGCACTAAAATTGCACCGGTTCCCGCCGTCACGGCCTGTTGTTGTTGTGGGTTTAGCTCACGAAGCATATCCATGTGGGGGATTGTATCGCCGTGTCTGATCGTTGTCAAAGCCACGTCCCTGCGCTACAATCTACGCATGCCGATGAATGAAAACTGGAATATGCTCGGCCACGAATGGGCGGTTGATCTGCTCAAAGGCCATCTGGCAAATGGGCGGATGCGCCATGCCTACCTGCTCACCGGACCTCAGGGAGTGGGGCGGCGCACCCTGGCGTTGCGCGTGGCCCAGGGATTAAACTGTCCTCAACCCACTGCCCCTGGCTTTCCCTGCGGAAGTTGCCATACCTGCCAGCGCATCGAGCGTATGCAGCACCCCGATCTGGTGGTGGTGCAGGCCGATGAGGGCAGTACTACTCTCAAGGTTGACCAAATTCGCGCCCTGCAGAGCGGTCTGGCTCTGGCTCCCTACGAAGCGCCCTACAAAATTGCGTTACTGCTACGCTTCGAAGAAGCCAACCCTAACGCCGCCAACGCCCTACTCAAGACGTTGGAAGAACCGCCGCGCCAGGTGATCCTTTTCGTCACCGCGCAAGATACCGAAGCGCTGCTGCCTACCATTGTCTCACGCTGCGAGACCATTCGCCTGCGCCCTCTGGCGCTGGATGTGGTCAGCGAGGGGTTACATCAAAAATGGGAACTGCCCATCGAACAGGCGCGCCTGCTGGCACATATTTCCAATGGACGGCCAGGCCATGCCCTGAACCTGCACAACAACCCCGATGCCCTGGCAAATCGCCAACAATGGTTGGACGATCACCAACGCTTGCTCTCAGCCTCACGCGTGGAGCGTTTCCGCTATGCCGAGCAACTGGCTCAGGATAAAACCATTCTCAAAGAAACCCTCACCATCTGGATGTCGTTGTGGCGCGATATTCTCCTGCACGCTAACGGGGCCAGTGCGCCACACACCAATATCGACCGGGAAAGCGAGATCGCGCATATCGCCGCCAATATTCAACCAGAAACGGCACAATTTATGCTGAAACTCTTCAACCAGACTTTTTTGAGACTGGAACAAAATACCAATACCCGTCTGACGATCGAAGTATTTATGCTCGATTTGCCAAAAATTGCATAAAATCGCATCGGAACTGATTTTTAGCGGTTATAATGTGAAAATTGGTTTTTGAAAACTCTTCCCCCACCAACACAACGCCATTTTTATAGCGTTCACCACTTTTTCATAAGTGCATTCTAAACAGCCATCTTCTTGATGGCCGACATTACGGGTTGAGTCATAGTCTTGTGCGGCAAGCATTATATCCCAAAGCCGCCCATCCCATTTTTCCCGGAGGAACGTATGAAAAAAATCTATTGGATTACCTTGCTTGTCGTTAGTCTGGCATTGGTCCTGACCGCCTGTGGTTCACCTGCCACAGAAGAAACCACTGCCGAGCAATCTACGGCCGAAGAAGCCGCTCCCGCCGAAGCACCCGCAGCAGAAGCCGCTCCCGCAGCCCAACTTGATGCTGATACACCTGGCGGCATTTTCCAGGCCGCCATGGCTGGTGTAACAACGGATGTAAAGACCTTCCTCGATGGGATTCCTGTTCCTGAGGACGGCACGGTTTCGATGGAAGATAACAGCCGAATGGATTTTGTCACATCCTTAAGTATTGAAGAATGCGCTCAGTTTTATCGAGATACCTTCCCGGCGCTGGGATTGATCGAAATCGAAGAACTTGGCAAACAGACCGATTTCGGCGCGACGTTGATCTATGGCGGTTATCCCAATGGCAAAGCAATCCGTGTGAAAATCGGACGGCTTTCAGATATTTCGCGTAATGTCCAGGTCTATATTCTCGATCCTGAAGACCTGTAAATTAGAAGCATCCACACGCTACGCAACGAAAAACTCAAAAGTGTGCCGCAAGCATTTTATCGCGGCGCACTTTTTTATATAATTCTTCCCGAAAGAGCTTTCCGGAAAGTGAGAAAATGTCGCAAAACAGGGAGATTGGTGCGGCAGCGAAAGTCCTCATTAAAATTGCGGCGAGATACTGCGCTATGCTATACTTGGCTCAGAAAGTAATTTGCCCCATGACAATATCCCAGAAAAACGATTTCTCATCCACGCAAGAGTCGCTGGAACTGCTATACCACATCAGCCGCGAGATCGCATCAACGCTTGATCTTTCGACGGTATTGCAACGCGTATTGGGGCTATCCATGCGCACAATCGGGGCAGTCAGCAGCAGCATCATCGTCATTGATGAAGACGAACAACCACTCAACGCGGCTATCATCTACGCAGATGAACTATTAGAACACACGCCAACCAGCATTAAAGCGTTGCTCACACAGGGGTTAGCCGGTTGGGTCGTAAAGAATCGGCAGCCAGCCCTGATTTTAAACACAAAAAAAGATGAACGCTGGATCAAAAGCAGCCACCCCGCCCAGAAAAACAGCAAAGCTAAATCGGTTGTCAGCGTGCCTATCATTGCCCGCGATCAACTCGTTGGCGTGATCACGCTCTCACATCCTGTGCCGTTTTTCTTCACCAGCGATCACCTCAACTTGGTACAAGCTATCGCCGATCAGACAGCAATCGCTATTCTGAACGCCCGCCTGTACGCATCCAGCCAGCAACAAGTAGTAGTTATGGGCGCGCTTGCCAATAGTGCGGCAAGCATCACCGCTTCGCTCAACCTCGACAGTGTACTGCATGATATTCTCAATCAAATCCATCAGGCGCTCAAGGTCGAAGTTGTCTCGCTGGCGCTGGTAGGCCCCGAGGGTAATACATTGGTATTTCGGGCAACCACTCAACTGAATACCAAAATTATTGGCAAGAAAATAAAATTTGGAGAAGAAATTGCCGGGTGGGTGGCTCAAAGCCAACAGGGAATCATTGTCTCCGATGTTGCAGCAGACCCTCGCTTTGCGCACTTAGTTGATGAAGAAGCCGAATCCACACTCCGGGCAGTGATCTGTGCCCCGATCATCTCCGAAGTTGAGTTGATCGGCGTGCTCCAGGCTGCCAACCCTCTCGAGGGAAGTTTCCCCCCAGAAGCCCTGACCTTCATTAGCGGTATCGGCAGCCTCGCCGGGACAGCCATCCGCCACGCGCAACTCTTTGAAGAACTTCAATCCGCGCATCGTCGCTATCGTGACCTTTACAACAGTAGCATTGATGCGATATTTATCACAAATCAAGCGGGATATATCACCGAGGTCAATGAGCAAGCCATAGAATATACTGGGTATGTCCAAAAAGAACTATTGCAAGGGATGATTCAGGGCTGTCATACGATTGAACCCGAAATTGTAGGCAAGAATCTCGAAAAAATCACCCCAGAAGAAACATTTTCGTACGAATCCGAACTTCAAACCAGCGACGAACGCGTCGTTCCCATTCAGGTACATGTGCATGTTGTCCACATTGCGGGAGAAAAACACCTGCAATGGACTTTCCGCGATATTACCGAACGCAAAGAACTCGACCAATTGCGCGATGATCTCATCTCGATGGTCTACCACGATTTGCGCTCCCCTTTGGCCAATGTCGTTTCCAGCCTGGACGTATTAGACAGCATCCAGTCTTTCGATGAAGACCCTACTATTCATTCATTATTTAACATCGCTGTACGCTCTACAAAACGGATTGAACGCCTCACTAACTCCCTGCTGGATTTCAACCGTCTCGAATCCGGGCAAGCGGTAACCAATACAAATCCGACACATCCCAGCAGCATCATTCAGGCTGCGGTTGAGGCGGTTGAACCCATTGCGCATAATAAAGAGCAGCAAATTTTCGTCCGGATTCAAGAAAACATCCCTTTGGCAGAAGTTGACGAAAATATGATCCAGCGGGTATTGATTAACCTGATGGAAAATGCTGTAAAATATACTCCCCCAGAAAGCCATATCACTGTTGGCGCTGCCAAAGCCGGGCACGAACTCTACTTCTGGGTTGAAGATACCGGCCCGGGCATTCCAAGTGAAAAAAGAGCCACCATATTTGATAAATATACCCGTCTGCATGGCAAAGGCGGCCCAAAAGGCATTGGTTTGGGGTTGGCCTATTGTAAATTGGCCGTTGAAGGCCACGGTGGGCGCATCTGGGTAGATGTAACCAATCAAGGTGGGGCGCGTTTTGCATTTACACTCCCCATCGCCGACGAAACATAAGGAACTGCTATGAAAGCTCTCGCAGAGAATATCTACTACGAAGATTCTTATTCTGGCGTGGTACTTGGGGCTATTTTATTCCCCGGCGGCACACTACTGATCGATACGCCGTTACGCGCAGATGATGCCCGCACCTGGAAAGCTGCCCTGCTCACCCAAAGCCGCGGCACACATCGTATGATTGTCATATTAGATATTCATGCTGATCGCACTTTGGGCAACCGGGCTATTGAATACCCGATTATCGCACATGCAAATACTGCAAAAGCTTTCGGCCAAAGAACAACCATTTTTAAAGGGCAGAATATAAAAACCGGCGCAGAATGGGAGCATCACCCCGAAGTTAGCGGCACACGTTGGGAGCGGCCCAACATTACTTTTAGTACAGCACTCTCTTTACACTGGGGTGGGCCTGAAATCTGCATAGAATCACATCAAGGGCCTACCCCCGGGGCAACCTGGGTACATATTCCGGACCATAAAATTGTATTTATTGGCGATGCCGTTTGCAACGATCAGCCGCCTTTTATCGCCAATGCCGATCTGGATGCCTGGCATGAAACACTCAATTTACTGGCTTCCCGCACCTTTGCGGACTATACCATTATCAGCGGGCGCAGCGGCTTTGTAAGCGTGGAAGATGTCCGAGAACAGCGCAAATTTCTAAAATCTATTAGCGGACGTTTGGATACTGCCAACAAGCGCAAGAATCCCGCCGAAGAAATTGAAAAAATGGTGCCAGCCCTGCTTGAAAAAATAAACTACCCTGCCAAATTGGACGAATTCTATAGCCAGCGGCTTCTCCACGGTCTGCAAGAATACTTCACCCGCAATTACCTTCACGACAACACCCTTTTCGAAGACGAAGAATAATCCTGCCATGACGGTTTCTCAAAACTACCAGCCACTCTTGGAACTCGTTCGCGGGCCAATCGCCGAGTCATTGCACTTCGGCGCGTTTGCGGTTGTAGATAGCCGTGGCAATTTGCTTGCTGCCCAAGGCGATCCCAACACAATCACGTTTCTGCGTTCTTCAGCCAAACCTTTTCAAACGCTGCCCCTCATCGAGAACCAGGCCCATATTCACTGGAAACTTACCGAACAAGAAATCGCCATCACCTGCGCCTCTCACGCCGGAACCGACGCGCATGCAACCACCGTGCAAAGCATCCTGGCTAAAATCAACGCCAGCGAAGCCAATCTCCTGTGTGGCACACATCCCCCTATGGATGGGGAAACCCGCCGCACGCTCATCCGCAGAGATGAAAACCCAACCGCCAATCGACACAATTGTTCGGGCAAGCACACCGGCATGTTGGCACAGGCGCGTTTTTGGGATTTGCCGCTGGAAAATTATCTCGACCGCGATCATCCCATCCAGAAGCAGATTTTCCAAACCTTCAGTGAGATGTGTGACGTGACCCCCTCGCAGGTGATTCTGGGCACCGATGGTTGTTCCGCCCCGAATTTTGCCATCCCCTTGAAGAACGCTGCCCTGGGGTTTGCGCGGCTCTGCGATCCACATGATCTCCCCGAAAAACGAGCAGAAGCCTGCCAAACCATCACCCAGGCCATGACCCACTACCCAGAAATGATCTCCGGCCCAGGGCGTTTTGATACGCGCCTGATGGAAGTCACCGGCGGTAAACTGGTCGTAAAGGGAGGTGCGGAGGGCTATCAATGTATTGGCCTCATGCCCGGCGCTATCCGGCCCGGCTCGCCGGGTATAGGAATTGCCCTGAAAATCAGCGATGGCGACCTGAAGGGGCGCGCCCGTCCGGCGGTATCGCTGGAAATCCTGCGCCAGCTTGGAGCAATTTCTGTCGACGAATTGGCAGAACTGACCAAATTTGGCCCCAACTTTGATCTATATAACTGGCGCAAGATTCATGTTGGCGCGGCGCGCCCGGTTTTTATAATTAACAAGCCTTAAAATGTAAAAAAACGTGCAAAATGTGAACTGTCAGGCGCAGACGCTATGCTAGACCCTTCGCTATCGCTCAGGGTGACTGTCAGCGTTTCTGTACACTTGCACTAGATGACCAGATTCTCTTCTATCAAATGCTAAAGTACTATTATGAACAAAGCCCTTCAAATTCACGAACGCTTGCTCAAAAAATACGGTCAACCCATCTGGCGCAACCCGCTGCCGCCGCTGGATGAACTCATCTCGACGATACTCTCGCAAAGTACCAATGATAACAACCGCGACAAAGCCTTCGATGCGCTGTGCGCGCGCTTTCCCACCTGGGAAGTTGTGCGCGACGCCGAGGAAAGCGAAGTTATTGAAGCCATCCGCCCGGCTGGATTAGCCAATCAAAAGGGGCCGCGCATCCAGAATGTACTCCGCAAAATCACCCAAATGCGCGGCGAACTAAGTTTGGATTTTCTTAAAGACTATTCTCCGGAAAAAGCGCTGGATTGGCTGGTACAGTTCAAGGGCGTTGGCCCAAAAACAGCCTCGATAGTATTACTGTTTTCACTCGGCAAGCCAGCCTTCCCGGTGGATACGCATGTCTACCGGCTTTCGGGCCGCCTGGGATTGCGCCCCGAAAAAATGAACGCCGATAAGGCCCACGATCATCTCGCGGCACAATTCCCCCCGGAAACGTATTACACGGTGCATCTTAATATCATCCGTTTAGGACGCGAAATCTGCAAAGCGCGTAAACCCTTGTGCGCAGAATGCCCTTTGCAAGATTTATGTCCGTATTACGCAGAAAACGTGTTATGAAAAATCACTTTACGATACGTACATTTTTGCATGCGGCGCTCATCGAAGGGATCGTGGCGTTCATCTGGCTATTACTGATCCCCAGCGAGGGCGGGATGACGGGAACACGACTAATGCTGATTGCTGCCGTGTTCCTCCCCCTGGCTGTCACCGCATTATTCACCGTGAAGGCGAATAAAAACCCCGGATGGAACCAGCAATCCACCCAAAAGATGGCTGCGCTGCTCCGTGAAGATGGCAATTGCACGAATATCTTCTTTTTATCACTCATCGGAACCCTCGGCAGCGGCTACATAATCTATACTGCGCTCGCCACAACCAATTTGCACACACAAGGGTATCTGCTGCGACTTGCACCGCTGATATTTTGGTTGGGAAGTTTCTCGCTACAAATTCTGGTTTTCTTGCGTCAGCAAGAGCCAACCGCCTGGATTGCATACCGCAAAAAACATGGATTGGCGATCATTCTGTTGCTCGCTATTCTGAGCGTCGGTTTTGTCGTCCACAACAACTTGGGCAATCCTGAGCGTCCGGCAAGCGCCTACTACTCTCCCGTAGATAATCTCGAATTTGACATTGAAGAGCAGGATATTTTTTTGGTCTATAAAGAGGGTTTAAACCTGCTGCAAGGGAATAATCCCTATGCACGCGCCGAAGACCTGACCCAGACCCGCTGGAACAGCGAACTGCCCACATATTTGCCCATCATCTATTACGGCTCATGGCTGACGCACCGCGCCGGGTTGCAAGAGCTAGATCAATGGCTCAATATTTGGCGAGGAATTTTCCTGGGAGTCAACCTGCTAATTGCGTATACTCTCTTTCACTTGGGACATCATCGTTTCAACAGCACCACGCTGGCCGTTTTCGGGGCTTTGTTTTGGCTTTTCAATCGTTGGACATTGCACGTCACAATGATTTATCATTTCAATTTCATCCCGATTTTCTTCTTCCTGCTGGCGTTGATCCTGTATCCGCGGCATAAAATTGCGGCCTATATTCTCTTTGGCATATCCCTGGGCGTAAAACACAATGCCATTTTCTTTTTGCCCATTTTCCTGATCTGGGCCTGGCATGAAGCATCCGAACAGCGCATAAAAAATGTCGTTATCGCCGGTTTGGCGATTGCCAGTGTCCCCTTCCTGGCATCGCTGCCATTATTCGCACCCAGCCCGCTTGGTTTTATAAAATCGCTGCTGATTTCGCTCACACGCTTCCCCGAAACCCACATGGGCGTACTCTCGTTGGATGCGTTGATGGGGTGGGTGGGCTTGCCTGCAAAAATCCCTCTGCTGACGATGGTGCTGCTCATTTATGTATTGACCTGGAAAAGAAAACCACGCCCCTTTGCGGCTGGCTTGCTCATCATGCTAATTTTTGTAGACTTTCACTCGGTATTATTCCGCCACTATATGGCCTGGGTGATTCCACTGTTGCCGCTAGTGGTTGGTGAAACATTTTATCGAGAAGTTTCGACAACCAATTCTGCACCGCAAGAATTCTATTAAAGACTGCACTGTAAATAACGAGGTATCCAAATGACCTACATCTTCCCCAGCGCCGAATGGCTGGAAGCACTCAAAGATAAACTAAACAGCGATGAAAAATACGCCCGCGTCGCTCAAAATTGGGAAGGCGATATTATGTTCAATATTGAACCCGGGGGCGGATTCGAAGAATCGCTGCAACTTTATATTGATCTCTGGCATGGAACTTGCCGCGCAGTCTTTGTCGTTGATCCTGCCAAAGACACCGAACTCAACCCGGCTTATGTCCTTAGCGCCCCGTATGACAACTTCACCCGTATTCTGGACAACCAGCTTGACCCCATGCAAGCTATGATTACCCGTAAATTGCGCGTGCAGGGCAGTATGAGCTATATGATGCGCAATGTCCCCGTAGTGCTCGATTTTGTGCGCTGCGCCCAAGAGCTGGACAGCGATTATCTTTAAAAATACTGTATAATGGCCCTCCGTTAAACCGCGCTCGCTAAACCGCGCTCGTTAAACCGCGCCCGCTAAACCGCGCTCGCAATGAAACCGGATCAACTATGAAAAAAGACCTTCAGGCTGGCACGCTCAAAGAACTTCAGGATGCATTGGATCATCTCGAAAAACAAACCCTGCCGATTCAAACTCGTTCTGCATTGCACAATGCAAAAAAACAGTTGGGGCAATTCACCCAATCTCGCCAGATTGAATCCGATCAGGGGCGGCTGGCGGCGTTGTATCGCGTCTCACAGAGTTTGGGAGTCTCCCTCAATCTCGATGAAGTCCTCACTCAGGTGATGGATGCAGTTATCCAGCTCACCGGAGCAGAACGCGGCTTTATCACATTGGTGAACCCCGAAAACGGCGAACTCGACATCCGTGCCGCTCGCAATATTCAACAAGAAACCCTGGAAAAAGAAAAACTGCAAGCCAGCCGCACCGTCATCCAATCGGTTATCGATAGCGGCGAAGGTATTATCACCACCGACGCGCAGGATGATCCGCGTTTTGCACAGCAAAATTCGGTCATCTTCTATGCGCTGCGTTCCATTCTCTGTGCGCCGCTACGCGCCCGCAACCGCGTTATCGGTGTGATCTATGTCGATAATCGCGCTCAATCAGGCATCTTTGGCCCGGATGATCTCGACTTGCTCAGCACCTTCGCCGGGCAAGCGGCTGTTGCCATCGAAAACGCCCAACTCTACACCCAAACCGATCAGGCGCTGACTGCCCGCGTGGCTGAACTTGAAACCCTCAGCCATATTGACCAGCAACTCAATGCCCGTTTAGATGTTGAACGCGTGTTGGAAATCGCTCGTCATTGGGCCGTGGAGGAAAGCAGCGCGCAAAGCGGATGGGCAGCCTTGTGTGGAGATGATACTGAAACCCTGAGCCTGATTTCTGCCCCTCCAGGGGAGACGCACATCACAAAAGACCAGCAGTTGTTAGCCACACTGAGGGAGAATCCTGCCCCCATACAGATTTCCCCCCAAGACGGGCAACCCGCTCAATATATCGTCCCGCTAATCCACGCCGAAAAAATCATCGGCGCGCTAGCCGTCCTCCATCCCCAGGGATTTAGCCAATCTTCACAGGAATTTATCCAGCGTCTGGCGGGCCGCGCGGCTGTTGCCGTGGAAAATGCGCGCCTGTATCAGGCTGTGGAATATGCCAACGAAGCCAAATCGCAATTTATCTCCATTGTGACGCACGAACTGCGCATTCCGCTGACTTCGATCAAAGGCTATAACGATCTGGTGCGGCAGGGTGTTGTGGGCGAAATCAATGAGCAGCAATTAAGTTTTTTGAATATCATCAGCAATAACGTTGAGCGCATGTCTACGCTGATTTCGGATCTTTCCGATATTTCGCGCATTGAGCGCGGCAAAATTCATCTGGATTTCTCACAATTTGAACTGCGCGAGCGCATGGCAGAAACGTTGACCAGCCTGAGCCATAAACTGGCCGAAAAGAGACACAAACTACACACCCATATTCCCGACGATCTGCCACAGGTTTACGCCGACCCCAGCCGCGTGATACAGATTCTTACCAATTTAGTCAGCAACGCCTGGAAATACACGCCCGAGGGCGGGGAAATCACCATCAACGCAAAAGCGCAGGACGAACGGGTACGCGTAGAAATTCACGATACGGGTTTAGGTATCAGCGAAGAAGATCAGGAAAAACTTTTTACGCAATTCTTTCGCTCAGAATCGCCAGAAGTGCGCGAACAAATCGGCTGGGGGTTGGGGCTAAGTGTAACCCAACGTCTGGTGGAAATTATGCACGGGAAAATTGGCTTTTATAGTCAACTTGGGGCAGGCAGCACCTTCTGGTTTACGCTCCCCACTCAGGCATAGAATAACGAAAAAATAAGGGTGGCTGAGGTGCTTTGTACCTCAGCCACCCTTATTTTTTTCGAGGTCTCATCAACATAAAACATGCCCACTGAAACTGTTACGCTCGAAAAACACATCTACGGCGGCGAATGTTTGGGGCGCTTATCGGATAAGCGCGCCGTCTTCGTACCCTATACTTTACCCGGCGAAACCGTCAACATCCGTCTGACAGAAGACAAACCCCGTTATGCCCGCGGCGAACTTATCAAAGTCATCCATTCAGCGCCGGAGCGCATCCAACCGCGCTGCCCACATGCGCACTCACCTACCGAAACGAAAGATGGGGTCTGTGGTGGCTGCCATTACCAGCATATTCCCTACCAAACCCAATTGCAGATCAAAACCGATGTTTTGCGCGACCAACTCGAGCGCATCGGAAAACTCAGCGACCCGCCAATCCACCCCATTGTAGCTTCACCGCCCTGGAATTACCGCAACCAGGTTCAGTTTCATCTCTCCCCCGAGGGGCAACCCGGCTATCTGGTCAGCGGATCAAGCGCTGTGTTCCCCATCCATGAGTGCCACCTGCCCACAGAGACCATCAACGAAATCTGGCCTTTGCTCGATATGGAATCCATCCCCGGGCTGGATCGCATCACCTTGCGCAGCGGGCTCAACGACGACCTGTTGATCCTTCAAAGCAGCGATCCGCAACCTGTTGAGCTCGAACTCGACTTGCCACTCTCCGTGGTACACATCGGGCCAGGGGGCCTGCTAGTGCTGGCTGGAGACGATCATATTATCATCGAAGTTCAACAGCGCCTGTTTCGCGTTTCTGCGGAGTCATACTGCCATACCAATACCCACATAACTGAAAAAATGGCCGTACACCTGATCGAGAATTTACCGCTCACGCCCCAAACCACGCTCATCGATGCCTACTGCGGCACTGGCCTGTTTAGCGCCTTTCTCGCTCCGCACGTTGGCAGGCTAATCGGCATCGATAGTTCTTCCAGCGCCTGTGAAGATTTCGAAATTAATCTGGATGAATACGACCACGTGGCATTATACGAAGCCCCGGTGGAGGACGTACTCCCGGAGCTTGATCCAAACCCGGAGATTATCGTGGTAGACCCGCCCCGCTCGGGGTTGGCGCGCCAAACCCTGGATGCGATCCTGGCCCTGGGGCCAGATGTGCTGGCCTATATCTCATCCGACCCGGCCACACTGGCGCGTGACGCCAAACGTCTCACTACCGGGGGATACCAGCTTCAACAAATCACTCCCTTTGACCGCTCTCCACAGACCTACCATATCGAAAGCATCAGTTTCTGGGGAAAAATTTAAGAAACTGCTCTTGCAAAACCAGAACATTCGAGCTATAATTAGAACATAAGTTCAATAACCCTGAGGGTTGCCCCCAATCGTAATTACGGCGTATCGCCTCGACATACGAAAACAATTCTCATAAAAATCGGGATGGTATACCCCTCAGGGTTGAACTAAAGAACTTATCTAATGGAGGCTGAAATGGACATTGGAATGCTCTGGTTTGATAACGACAAGAATTCTGAACTGAATACAAAAGTAGAGCGGGCAGCCGCGTATTATCAAAGAAAATACGGGCAATCTCCCAATATTTGTTTTGTACACCCCTCGATGATTTCGGTCAGCGAAAAACAGCGCAAAGCCGCTGCAATCGAATTGCGCACATCCCAATCGCTGCTGCCGAATCATTTTTGGCTGGGTATCTACTCACAATAATTTGCCCAAGCCCACCATTTTGACAAAAGCCCAGCCGGGTTTCCTCCTCACAGGCTCTCATATCCGGCAGGGTTTTTGATTAACAAAAACAGGGTATATGGAAACAACATTTCCATATACCCTGTTTTGTAATACCAACCAACACTAAACAGATAACCGGACAATAAATGTATCCAGGGCAATATCGCCATCCATCTGGCCGGTTTTTATCGTCTGATCAATTTCCAGCAATTCCCGATAAATCGTCTCCAACGTTGACTGGGAAAAATTACGTACCTGATTGATAATTTTGCCAATTACAAAACGGTGAGTTTTTAACTCGCGGGCAATATCATCTTGCCGATAACCTGCATCAAGTAATTCGCGCGTTTGAAGGAGCAGCCGAAACTGGCGCACGACCATGCCCATCAAGCGTAAGGGATCATCTTCCTCCAACAACTGATGCAGCATCCGCAGAGCTTGCCGCCCCTGACGATTGCCAAGTGCATCCACCATGGCAAAAACATCGCTACTGCCCACCGAAGCCACCAAATACTCCACATCGTCGGGTTCGATAGGGCGGTTGTAATTGACATAGGCCAACAGCTTGTTGAGCTCCTGAACAGCAATACGCGGGTCTTCGCCAACCAGGCTGGCGAGTACCGCAGCTCCCTCGGGAGTAAGTTCCCCCCCCTCGGATTTGGTATATTTTTGTAGCCAACGCACCAACTCCGGGCCGCGTGCCGTCAGAAATACTTTTTCGTACACACGCCCCTCTTCTTGATCGGCAGCCCACTTTTGTAACCAGTGCAGCTTATTTTTCTTTTTATCCTGATAAGATTGCAATGGCCTGGAAATCACCAACGCCAAAGCTGTTGTTGGGGGAATATTTGTCAGAATTTGCTGGAAACGCTCGCGCATGAGCGCACTCTTCAAATTGCCCAGGGGGTCATACACGATCACCAGGCGGCGCTCAGCCAGAAAAGGCATTGACTGAACAGCCATAATCAGTTCGTCCAGCGCCAGTTTACCTTTCTCCAGCCGGATGGTATTCATCTGCACAGTGGCTGGGTCGCCCAGCTTGCGCTCCATTTCGGCGACAAATTGGGCAATGGCAAATTCATCATCGCCGTGTAGAAGATAAATCACCGGTTTTTCAGCCATGCCTTTATCCCCGGGTAGTGATGCGGTGCGCCGTCAGTCGCCCGCGGTTGACACAATCGATGGCAACAATTTCCAGATTATCAGGAACGCCCGATGTCGTGACATATTTTTGCAAGCGCATGCCCAGCGGTTGGGCGAGCATAAGAGCCAGTGTTGCCAAGGTCGCTACAAATGGCAAGCGTTCAAATTTATCGCGCTTGCGCGGGCCAGCGCCCCACATCCCCAGCATCCCCGCCAGGCCAGCCATAACGCCAGCCGTGGCAAAATTGGTGCCGCACCCCGGATGCACCGCCAAATGATGCTCACCGGCTTTCATGCGCGCCAGGGCTTCTTCGGCAGCTGCGTGAATATCTTCAAGGGATAAGTCGCCTATTAACACAAATCCGGCGGGGTTGGAGTGCCCACCCATTGCTTTCTGGGGATATTTTTTCGCCAGCACGTGCAGGGTAGCGTGCTCCAGGCCGTGATTGCGGCGAATGCGCGAAAGCATGGGGGTTTCAAGCATAGATTGAACGAGTGGTGATTCAAGAAAAGACATTTTTGGCTCCGTTTCGTTCCAAAATTGGTTCAATCTTCTCTAAATAAAGTTGCTGCTTAAAGTATCTTCAGATTGAACCAATTTGTTTTTAGATATTCACTCATGCAATAGTAACATAATCGCGCCTGACGCGGCGAACGGGTATAATAGCAGGCCAGAGGTAGCCTATGTACAAACTGATTATTCTCATCGGTCCGGTAGCCAACTCGCCCACTTTCGGTGATGAATGGCCTCAATTCTTGCACAATGTTGAATCCATGCCAGGATTGCTTCGCGAAGCCACGGTACGAATTCAAACTCCACTATATGGCGATTCAGAGATTACCATGATCCACGAGTTATTTTTTGAGACTCCAGAAGCGCTACACCATGCGCTGGCTTCACCCTACGGCCAGGCCGCCGGGGAAACGCTGCAAAAGATCACTCACGGGCAGATGAATCTGCTCATTGCCGAGCATAAAGAAGATAGTATCGAAAATTTACGCAGCTACCGCAAGGATACTTCTCATGTTAACACCGAATGACCTGCTTCAGTTTATGGAGCAAAACGCGATCGCCGGGGAGATTCTCTTCCTGGATGCACCTACCCCTACAGTGGAGGCTGCGGCGATGGCATTAAACACAGAACCCGGCCAGATTGCAAAATCTGTGCTGTTCATTCTTCCAGATAGGGTTGTTTTAGCCATCACCTGTGGGACTCTGTTGATTGAGCAACGGGCGCTCGCGTCAACTTTTGGGGTGGGACGCAAAAAAGTAAAATTGGCTGACCCGGAGACGGTGCTACAAATGACAGGCTACCCCGTTGGGACAGTACCCCCATTTGGGCATCCCCAATCTCTCAGAACAATCATCGACCCGCGCGTGCTGGAACACGCACAAATCTACGCCGGGGGCGGCGAACACAACGCCATGCTGCGCCTGGAAAATTCACAGGACATTGTACGCGTCAGCGGTGCAGAAATTCTGAATCTGCACGACATCCCTGCATAAAAATAAACACAGATAAACGCTGATTTTTTTCTTCATCCGCGTGCATCTGTGTTTATCTGCGATTTGTTATAACAATTATGGTTCTATGGGAACTGAGGGGGTATACCCAGATGTGGGGGTGAAGTAGAATGGC
>JABGRQ010000127.1 GCA_018648225.1 Chloroflexota bacterium | reverse complement strand
CTCAACCAGGTAGCAGTTTCCGTATTAGTGGTGGGCGAAAAGGCGTTGCACTAGCTAAAAAATACAAGCGCCATTTAATATTCCATGTTATCATTTTCGCTTCGCCGGCTTCAGGTCGGCGTTTGCTTTGGATGAAATATCAAAAAATAGGGGGGATGGTGCGCTCTGTCCACCATCCCCCCTATTTTTGGGAGTGATGTAAGTTGAAATGGAGAATTTTGAATGACTACGAAAAAAACTGAAACTTTAATTCCGCCCTTTGGTGGAAAGCTTGTGAACCTGCTGGTTTCCGAAGCTGAACGCGAAGCGGTAAGCGCCGCAGCGAACCATTATCCGGATATTCAACTCTCAGACCGCGCCCTGCACGATCTGGAGTTATTGGCTGTGGGTGGTTTTTCGCCCCTGGATCGCTTCATGGGCAGCGCCGATTATCAACGCGTGCTCACCGAAATGCGCCTGGCCGATGGCACCCTCTTCCCGCTGCCGATCACCCTCACGGTCAAGAAAGAAGACCTGCCGACTCGCTCGGAGTGGGTTGCCTTACGAGATTCACGCAACTACCTCATCGCGGCGATGCGCGTGGATGAAGTTTTTACCTGGGATCCTCAACGGGAGGCACGCCTCGTGCTCGGGAGCACCGACCATCGCCACCCCCTGGTCAGCGAAATGGAACGTTGGGGCGATCTGTGCATCTCCGGCGAGTTGAAAGTCATCAACCTGCCTACCTATTACGACTTCCAGGATATTCGCCGCACCCCGGCGCAGACGCGCACCCTGCTTGAAGGAATGGGGCAAAAGAACGTGGTTGCTTTTCAAACGCGCAACCCCATGCACCGCGTCCATGAGGAATTGACCAAACTGGCCGCTCAGGAAATCGGCGGCAGCTTGTTGATCCATCCGGTGGTTGGCCTGACCAAGCCTGGCGATGTTGATCACTTCACCCGCGTGCGTGTCTATAAAGCTCTGGCTGAAAATTATTACGACAAAAATGCCACGGTTCTTAGTTTGTTACCCCTGGCCATGCGGATGGCTGGCCCGCGTGAAGCCGTCTGGCATGCGATTATTCGCCGCAACTACGGCGCAAATCACTTCATTGTCGGTCGCGACCACGCTGGCCCCGGTAATGACAGTACCGGAAAACCTTTCTACGGGCCGTATGAAGCTCAGGATATGATGAAGCAATATGAGGAAGAAATCGGCGTCAAGATGGTGCCCTTCCAGATGATGGTGTATTTGCCCGACCAGGAAGAATATGTCACTATGGACAATGTGCCTGAAGGCGCTAATGTGAGTTCAATCTCCGGCACGCAGGTACGTGAAGACTACCTTGCCAAAGGCAAACTGCTGCCCGAATGGTTCACCCGCAAAGAAACCGCCGAAATTCTCGCCGAAGTTCACCCGCCTAAGAGCAAGCTGGGCCTTACCATTTGGTTCACCGGCCTTTCTGGCTGCGGCAAATCTACGATTGCCAGCGCCCTCATCCCCATGCTGATGGAGCACGGCCGTCAGGCCACCGTCCTCGATGGTGATGTTGTCCGCACGCATCTCTCGAAGGGCCTCGGCTTCAGCAAAGAAGACCGCGACACGAATATTATGCGCATCGGTTTTGTGGCCGGTGAAATTGCCCGCCACAACGGAACCGTCATCTGTGCTGCGATCAGTCCCTATCGCAACACCCGCAGCGAAGCCCGCAAGATGTCGGGCGAAGAGCGTTTTGTGGAGATTTTCGTCAATACCCCGCTCGAAGTTTGTGAGCAGCGCGACATCAAGGGCCTTTACGCCAAAGCTCGCCGCGGCGAAATCAAAGGCTTCACGGGCATTGACGACCCCTACGAAGAGCCGCTCAACGCCGAAATCGTACTTAACACCGTTGAAACTACCCCCGAAGAAAACGCCCGCGCCATCGTCGAATATCTCACAGAACAGGGTTTCCTTCAGTAAGTCTTCCAGGCGACAGGCACTTTCGTGGAGCATTCCGAACGAAGTTAGTGAACAAAGTGCCTGTCACCTTTTGCAAAATGACTCATTTGCCTGAACTTTTTCGACTGGATAACCGCGTAGCCATCGTCACCGGCGGGGCGGGATTACTGGGAACCGAATTCTGCCGCACGCTGGCCGAAGCGGGCGCGTCAGTGATCGTTTCGGATTTGGATGAAAAGGCCGCGCAAAAAGTGGCCGCATCCATCATCCAAAGCGGGTTCACCGCCCAGGCCGTGCGCACGGACGTGACCCGTGCTGATTCTGTTCAACAAACCGTAGATTCAGCCCTGAGCGCCTTCGGCTCCCTCGACATCCTTGTCAACAGCGCCGCCCTCGACCCCAAGTTTGACCCTGAAGCCAAAAGCGCGCATTCTGGAGCTTTCGAAGATTATCCCCTTGAACTTTGGAAGCAAGCCCTCGATGTCAACCTAACCGGCATGTTCCTGGCCTGTCAGGCTGCTGTCAAGCCCATGCTCGAGCAAGGCTGCGGCACAATCATCAACATCGCCTCGATGTATGGCGTTGTGCCGCCTGACCAGCGTTTGTACCAGCGAGAAGGACAGCCGTCCGCCTACAAGCCCGTGTATTACACTGTCACCAAATCCGGCGTCATCGGTCTGACCAAATACTTGGCCGCCTACTACGCGGGGAAGAATCTCCGTGTTAACACCCTCACGCCCGGCGGCGTTTTCAACGATCACGATGACGAATTCACGCAGAAATACGCGGCGCGCTCCATTCAAGGCCGCATGGCTGAAAAAGACGAAATGAACGGTGCGCTGCTCTTTCTCGCATCTGACGCATCCAAACACATGACCGGCGCCAATCTCATCGTCGATGGCGGCTGGACCGCGTGGTGATATGACCGAAGTTCTCGCCCTCATCCCCGCTCGCGGGGGATCAAAATCGATCCCCCGCAAAAATGTAATTGACTTTGCCGGGTATCCGCTGATTGCGTATAGTATTGCGGCGGGTTTGGCTGCCGAAACCGTGACGCGCGTCATCGTCTCCACGGATGATGCCGAAATCGCCGAGATTTCGCGTCGCTATGGGGCCGAGACCCCTTTTGTACGGCCCCAGGCCCATGCGCTAGATAACACCCCGGATTTGCCGGTTTTCGTTCATGCGCTGGAATGGCTCGCCGAGTACGAAGATTATCATCCCGATATCGTCGTCCAACTGCGCCCCACCTCCCCTTTCCGCCGCGTCTGGCATATTGACCAGGCTGTGCTGCGGCTCGTTGAGCGTCCCGATGCCGATGCGGCGCGCACGGTCTGTATCCCCTTCCAAAATCCCTTCAAAATGTGGCGCATCGGCCCCGATGGCCTGATGCAGCCCATCGGCAGCAATTTGGGCGTGAAGAACGAGCCATATAATCAGCCTCGTCAAGCCCTGCCCGAAATCTACTGGCAGACCGGCTATGTGGATGCGGCCTGGGCCGACACAATTTTGACCAAAAACTCGATGACCGGCGATTATATTCTGCCCTTGATTATTGATCCTAGTGAATGGATTGATATTGACTCGCCCGATGATTGGCGACGAGCAGAGCGTTTGATTGAAAGTGGGGAAATCACGTTAGACGATTTAGGTTTTGACCTATAAAAGAAGATTTCACCACAAAGGCACGAAGGCACAAAGTTTGTCGGTTTGTTTCTTCGTGTCTTAGCGTCTTTGTGGTGAAAAATATTCCCCGGAGTAAACCCCATGCCCGAAATTAAAATTGGCGACTGTCTGGTTGGCGACGGACAGCCCCCCTTTATCATTGCTGAGATCGGCGTAAACCACAACGGTATTCTCGAATATGCCTTTGAGTTGATTGATGCCTCAATCGACGCGGGCGCGGATGTCGTTAAATTCCAGAAGCGTAATCTCAAGAAACTCTATCCCAAAAAATACCTGGATAATGCCAACGTCGGCGAGAAAAACCTCAACTACCTGCTGCCGATTTTGCAGCGTGTGGAACTCACGGACAGCGATTATCATAGGATTATGGCTTACTGCGAGAAAAAGGGCATCACTTTCATGTGTTCGGCCTTCGATGATGATTCCGCCGACTTTGTGGAATCGTTGGGCGTACCCGCCTATAAGGTGGCTTCTGCCGATATGATCAACCTGCCCTTGATTGATTACTTGATTGGCAAGGGTAAACCGCTGATTGTCTCTACTGGCATGTCGCGCATGGAAGAGGTTGATACCACGGTTAATTTTCTCAAAGAGCATAATGCCGAATTCGCCCTATTACACTGCAACAGCGCCTATCCAGCTGCGTTTGCTGACATCAATTTGAGTTTTATGGATCGCTTGCGCGAGTACGGTGTTCCCGTTGGCTATTCTGGCCACGAGCGCGGCATATCTGTCTCGACAGTGGCTGCCGCGCTGGGCGCCTGCATCATCGAGCGGCATATTACCCTCGACCGCACGATGGACGGTCCCGATCATGCCTCCAGCCTGGAGCCGCACGGTTTCAAAAAGATGGTACGCGATATTCATCAAGTCATGGAAGCGATGGGCAGCGGCAAGGAAAAATACTTCACGATGGGCGAAATTCTCAATCGCGAAGTTTTGGCAAAAAGCCTTGTGGCGACTCGCAACATCGAGTCGGGCGAAGAGATCACCCGAAAAATGGTCACGGTCAAAGGCCCCGGGCAGGGGCTCTCGCCACAGCGTTATACTGAACTCATCGGGCGCGTCGCCGAGCGCACTATTGAAGAAGATGATCCCTTCTTGCCCGTGGATTTGGGCCGCCGTATCACCCTCGACATCGAACACACCCTGCCGATGAAATGGGGTTTCGTGGTGCGTTTCAACGATTTTCGTTCCATGTTGCAATATCAACCTCCGTTGCTCGAGTTCCATTTCACCGATAAAGACCTCGACGTAGCCTACCCCGGCGATGATCTCGACATGCAATTGGTCGTCCATGCTCCGGAATTTTGGGAGAATCATCTGGTAGATTTGTGTACCTTCGACGAAGATCAGCGCAAGGCATCCGTGCATATTTTGCAGCGCGGCATCAACGTCACCCGTGATATGGCTCAACATTTTGTCGGCACGCCCAAAGTCGTTGTTCATCCCGGCGCGGCCAGCCTCGACCAGCCCATCGCTGACCGCAAGGGGCTTTACGATAATTTGCGCCGCTCGGTAGAAGAACTTGACTACAACGATGTGGAACTGCTCATCGAAAACCTGCCCCCACATCCCTGGTATTTTGGCGGCCAGTGGCTCACCAACGCTTTCATGGATACTTATGAAATTCGTGATTTTCTCGATTCAATGGGCCTGATGACCTGCTACGACACCTCGCATCATAAACTCTACTGTAATTGGGCCGATGTCGATTTTTACGAGCAGGTCGAAGTCATCCTGCCCTACGTCTCGCACCTGCATCTCTCCGACGCTTCCGGCCTGGATGGGGAGGGCCTGCAAATTGGGCAGGGGAATATCGACTGGGTGCGCTTCTTCAAAATTATCAAAGATTATCATGGCACCATGATCCCCGAAATCTGGCGTGGCCATCAACGCGGCGGCGAAGGCTTTTTTGTTGCCATCAACCGCCTTTCCGAAGCTTACTTCAAAGCTGTGCAGAAATGAACCGCAGATAAACACAGATGAACGCAGATAAAAAAATAAAATCAGCGTTTATCTGCGTTCATCTGCGGTAAAGATTCCCCTTGGATATTATAAAACGGATACACAACGCCCATTTGCGGATTCAGGCCGATAGGCAGCTTGCGCGCCTCGGGCGTAAGATTGCTCAACAAGCGCCAGCGGACCCGGCCCGCGGGTTGGTTGCCTTTTTCAATGCCTCCTCACGCCTGGGGGGCATCAGCCTCAACGCCGCCTTCACCCAGCTCACCGCCTGGAGCGTGCAACTCGCCGGAGCCGAAGTCATCCACTTTGTCTGTCGCGCCGGAATGACGCGCTGCGTCCTCGGTACCAACCCCGACGATCATACCGCCGCGCCGCCCTGCGCCAGTTGCATCGCCCAATCGCAGAAACTCATCGGCCCAACCCCCGCCCACTTCTTTGAATACCAACCCAACCCCGCGCTCGAATCCCAACTCAACTCTCTCAACATCGAAGAACTCTCAATCTTCAACTTTCAACCTGTCAACCTGCCAACTCCCATCCCCTTAGGCCAGCTAACCTTACCCTCCCTCCGCTGGGCTTTGCGCCGCCACACCCTCCCCAACGATGAGCCGACGCGCCATCAACTGCGCCAATATATTCTCTCGGCTTACCGCGTCGCTGAAGAATTTGGTTGTTTCCTGACGCATCACAAACCCGATACAGTCGTGATTTTCAACGGGCTGCAATTCCCCGAAGCGACCGCTCGCTGGGTGGCGCGCCAACACGGCCTGCGCACCATCACCCACGAAGTCAGCTTTCAGCCCTTCTCGGCTTTCTTCACCGACGGCGACGCGACCGCCTACCCGATTGACATTCCCAACGAGTTTGAACTCTCCCCGGTGCAGAATGAACAGCTTGATGCTTGGCTAAGCCGCCGTTTCAAGGGCGAATTTACGATGGCGGGCATTCGTTTCTGGCCTGAAATGAGCGGCCTGGACGAAGAATTTGTGGCACACGCTGCCAACTTCAAGCAAATTGTGCCGGTGTTTACCAACGTCATTTTCGATACCAGCCAAATTCACGCCAACACGGTTTTTGAGCATATGTTCGCCTGGTTGGAAAGCATCATCGACGTTATTCGCCAAAACCCGGAGACTCTTTTCGTTGTTCGCGCCCATCCTGATGAAAAACGCCCCGGTACACGCAAGGGTACCCGCGAAGCCGTCAGCGATTGGCTGGCCGAGCGCGGCGTAGACAGCCTGCCCAACGTGATTTTCATTGACGCGCAGGAATATATTAGCTCGTATGATCTGATCCGGCGTGCTAAATTCGTGATGGTGTATAACTCGTCCATCGGTTTGGAAGCCACGCTCTTTGAGTGTCCGGTGCTGTGCGGCGGCCAAGCGCGTTACACGCAATACCCCACCGTGCATTTGCCGCAAACGCCCGAAGAATATCACCAAACCGCCGTAAAATGGCTCGTTGCGGACGAAATCGATATTCCTGTGGAATTCAAACAAAATGCCCGACGATTCTTATATTATCAGCTTTATCGCGTCTCGTTGTCGTTTGACCGCTATCTCACCGCGCACCCTACCCCCGGCTATGTACAACTCAAACCCTTCAGCGCGAATGACTTGCGCCCCGAAAATTCGTTTACCTTACGCGTTATTGTGGATGGCATTCTCGATAATCAACCTTTCCAGTTAGAGAATTAACGCAAAGACGCAAGGGGGCTAGGCCGCAAAGTTTCTATTTATATTTTTCTATGCGATTTTGCATCTTAGCGTCCTCGCGTTAAAAAAATGCCGATGAAAATTATCACTAAAGCTAAAATTTCCCTAAAATTTGTCCGCCGTCAGGCGCGTCGCACTGTGGCTACGCTTCAGCACGGCTCATTGACTGGCACGCCGATTCTGTTTGCCAACTCGTTTCCCAAGAGCGGCACGCATTTGCTGACACAAGTTTTGCAGGGTTTGACCCAAATCAGCCCGGCGGTGGAGAGCGGTTTGCCTGCCATCGTCACTTTTGATGGCCTGACTGGTCAGCCGCGCCCAACAGTCGATATTCTGCGCGATTTGTGCCGTTTGCGCCCCGGCGATGTGGCTTATGGGCATCTGCACGCCTTGCCCGAAGTTGCAGCGCATCTGACCGCACCCGGTGTGGCGGCGTTCTTTATTTTGCGTGACCCGCGCGACGTGGTAGTCTCGCATGTGCATTATGTCACCGAGATGGAGCCGAATCACGTGCATCATGCCCATTATCGGGATTCGCTGAAAGATTTTGATGAGCGTTTGCGGACAAGTATTCTAGGGCGGCCCGATTTGGCTGTGCCTTTCCCGGATATTCATGGACGCTTTGAACCTTATTTGGGGTGGTTCGACCGTCCCGAGGTGTTGACATTGCTCTATGAGGATTTCATTAGCCATCGAGAAAAGACTCTGCTGCGGGTGCTGAACCACGCCCGGAGCCGCGGGCTGAACATTCTGGTTAGAGAGCAGGAAGCCCTTCGGGCGTTAGAATCCGCCATTGACCCGCAAAAATCTCCCACTTTTCGCAGCGGAAAAATTGGCAAATGGCGCGAATCGTTTAGCGAAGCGCATAGATTGCTTTTCAAAGAAGTAGCGGGTGATTTGTTGATTCGGCTAGGCTATGAGCAAAATAATGACTGGTAGCAAACTGCGTTGCTCGTTGGTGATTCGAGCCTATAACGAAGAAAAACACATTGGCCGCCTGTTGACAGGAATCACCCAACAGACGCTTGAGGATGTCGAGATCATTCTGGTCGATTCAGGTTCGTCCGATGATACCGTGGCAATTGCTTCGCGCTATCCAGTGAAGATCGTTGAGATTAGGCCCGAAGAATTTACCTTTGGACGTTCATTGAATACAGGTATTCGGGCGGCGAGCGGAGAGTTGATTGTGATCACCAGCGCGCATTGCTACCCGGTCTACCCCGACTGGTTGGAGCGGCTGCTGGAGCCTTTTGCCGATGACGACGTTGCGGTGAGCTACGGCAAACAGCGCGGCGGCGAAACGAATCATTATTCAGAGTATCAATTTTTTCGTAAATATTTCCCCGATACGTCGCAGCCGCGGCAGGGACATCCGTATTCACATAATGCTAACGCCGCTATCCGACGCTCGCTGTGGGATCAGCATCCTTATAATGAAGATTTAACCGGCCTTGAAGATTTGGCCTGGAGCAGTTGGGCCAGCCAGCAGGGGCACGCGATTGCGTATTTGGCCGAGGCCGAGGTGATTCATTTGCACGATGAGCAACCCGCAACTGTCTATAATCGCTACCGCCGCGAGGCCATCGCTATGAAACAGATTTTGCCGCATAGCCAGTTTAGCCTGTGGAACTTCGTCCGTTTGTGGCTGGGCAGCACGTTTTCGGATTTGTTGCAAGCCCGCCGAGAACGAGTGCTTGCCCGGCATTGGCGCAGCATTCTCTGGTTTCGCCTGTACCAATATTGGGGTACGTATCGCGGTTATCGTTATTCAGGTAGAGTAGATGCCCGGATGCACCGTGCCTTTTACTATCCGCCGGGTATTCTGGATGAAAAAACGCCCGCCCCGCGCCGCATCCAACCGATTGAGTATGAGGAGTGAGGGTATAATCACGCTATGACCAAAATTGTCGCTCTTGTCCCCATGCGGCATTGTTCCCAGCGCGTGCCGGGGAAAAATTTTCGCTCCCTGGCGGGGAAGCCGCTTTTTCATCACATTATCGAAAAGCTATTGAGTGTGCCACAAATTGACGAGGTTGTAGTTAACACCGATAGCTCGAAAGTGCAAGATGGTCTGCGGGAAAACTTTCCCACAGTGCGCGTGATAGAACGTCCAGAACATCTACGCGCCGATACGATCCCGATGAATGAAATCCTGGCCTATGATATATCGCAAGTCGTCGCTGATTTTTATCTGCAAACGCATAGCACCAATCCCTTGCTGCGCGCTGAAACGGTTACGCACGCGATCGAGATGTTGTTAGGACAATATCCAACCTGCGATTCGCTTTTTTCAGTTACACGCTTGCACACGCGTTTGTGGGATCAGCTAGGCCGGGCAGTCAATCATAACCCGGCGATGCTGCTGCGAACCCAGGATTTGCCACCGGTATATGAAGAGAATTCTTGTATGTATATTTTTACCGCAGACATACTGAAAACGCGCCGCAACCGCCTTGGCGAACGTCCGCTGATGTTCGAGATTGACGCTGCCGAAGCCTGGGATATTGACGAAGAGCTTGATTTTGAGATTGTGGATTTTTTGATGAGGAAACGTTTGGACGTTTGAATGTGTTCGTAATTAAGGTAAACGCTTATGCCAACTATTCTTTTTACCGCCCCCTATATGATTCTTTTCCTCGACCGCTTCGGCCCAGTGCTGGAAAAGTACGGCCTGACGTTGATCGTCCCCGAGGTGGAAGAGCGCCTGGATGAAGATGACCTGCTCGAATATGCTGGTCGGTTTGATGGCACGATTTGTGGTGATGACCGCTACACGCCGCGCGTACTCGAGGCGTGTGTGCCGCGGTTGAAGGTCATTTCCAAATGGGGGACGGGCATCGACTCGATTGATCAGGCTGCCTGCGCTCGGCTGGGGATTAAGATTGGCAACACCCCCAATGCATTTACTCTACCCGTGGCGGATACGGTCATGGGCTATATTTTGGCTTTTGCCCGCCGCCAGCCGTGGATGGACCACGCTATGAAAACAGGCCAGTGGGAGAAAATCCCCGGACGTTCGTTGAGCGAGTGTACGCTGGGGGTGATCGGCGTGGGCAACATCGGCAAGGCTGTCATTCGGCGGGCGAGCGCCTTCGGGATGGAGTTGCTGGGTAATGATATTCGTCAGATTGAGCCGGATTTTGTCCGTGAGCAACGTCTGGAAATGACTTCGCTTGAAGATTTGCTCGACCGTGCCGATTTTGTTAGCGTGAACTGTGATCTCAATCCGACCAGCGTTCATCTGATGAATGCTGAAACATTTGCCATGATGAAACCCGAAGCTGTGCTGATTAATTCGGCGCGCGGCCCGATTGTGGATGAATCCGCTTTGGTGCAGGCCATCGAGAACGGATCTATCGCCGGGGTTGCGCTGGATGTTTTTGAGTACGAACCCCTCCCGGGGTCGAGTCCGTTGCTCCACATGGACAACGTCATGCTAGCTCCGCATAATTCCAATTCCAGCCCCGCGGCCTGGGAGCGCGTCCACTGGAACACGATCAAAAATTTGCTGGATGGATTGGATATTCCGACGGATGATTTTAACAAGTGGACGTAGTCCTATAACTCAAAACGAAATAATCACGAAGACACGAAGGCACAAAGAAAAACAAAAAGCTGTTCTTCGTGTCTTTGTGGTAAAAGTTGGATAAAATGAATAATCTTCAATCTCCAGTTTCCAAACCCAAATGCATGTTGATCACCGGCGCGGCGGGCGGCATTGGCCGTGCGACCGTGGCCTTGTTTACCGAAAAAGGTTGGCGCGTGATTGGCGTGGATCGCTCGGATTTTGGCCCAGAGTTCCCCACAAACGGCTTATTCATCAAGGCTGATATTTCGGATCCCGCCGCGCTGGAAGCAATTTTTAAGCAGGCGCAGCAATTTACCCAAACTTTGGCAGCGTTGATTAACAACGCCGCTTACCAGATCACCAAGCCGTTGCTTGAAACCAGTGTCGAAGAGTGGGACGCAGTGATGGCCTCCAATTTGCGCTCGGTGTTCTTGAGCGCCAAATTAGCCCACCCGTTGCTCGTTAGTCAGGGTGGCGGGGCGGTGGTGAATGTTTCATCTGTTCATGCCGTGGCGACTTCCAAAGATATTTCGGCCTATGCCGCCAGCAAGGGCGGATTGTTGGCCCTGACGCGGGCGATGGCGATTGAATTCGCCCCACAGAATATTCGTGTGAATGCGATTTTACCCGGTGCAGTGGATACGCCCATGCTGCGCGCCGGGATGAACCGTGATCATGCCGGGGACGGCTCGGTGCAGCAGCGTTTGGAAAATCTGGCCCGCAAAACTGTCAGCGGGAAGGTTGGCACCCCCGAAGAAATTGCCCAGGCAATCTACTTTTTGGCCGATAATACGCAATCTTCCTTTATGACTGGTCAGGCGCTGATCGTGGATGGGGGCGCGACAGCGCGACTCAGCACAGAATAAAGAACCGTTGAAAGTTACAGGTTGAGGGTTGAAAGTTGACCTGTAACCTCAACCTTCAACCTTCAATCTTCAACCTTCAACCTTCAACACTATGACAAATATTCGCCAAACCATCAAGAATCTATTTCCCCCCGCCCTCTGGCAGCCCATCAGCGAAGCCCGTTACGCGCTTAAACGCGTCGCTCAATGGCCGTTAGCGACATTGCATCCCTGGCGCAGGGAGAGCATCCGCCAGCTGGCCGCGCTTAAAGATGCCTACAAAGGTGAACGTTGTTTTATCATTGGCAACGGCCCCAGCCTCAAGCAGACCGATGTCTCGAAGCTGAAAGACGAATTCACCTTTGGGATGAATCGAATTTATTTAGCATTCCCCGAATGGGGCTTTTCGACGAGTTTTTTAGTTTCAGTGAATGATTTGGTCAACGAGCAATGCGCCGAAGATTTTATTAATCTCGATGTGCCGCGCTTCTTCTCGTGGCGTTCGCGTCGTTTCTTCTCTTCGCTCCCCACTCCCCACTCCCCACTCTCCACCTTTTTGCACACCACTTACACTGGCCCCAAGTTCGCCCAGGATGCGCGTGGCCGCCTCTGGGAAGGCGCTACCGTGACTTATGCTTGTCTGCAACTGGCCTATCATATGGGCTTCGACGAAGTCATTCTTATCGGCGTGGATCATAGTTTCGCCAGCAAAGGCCAGCCGAATACTACCGTGGTCTCTGGCGGCGATGACCCCAATCACTTTGACCCGCGCTATTTCGGCAAGGGCTTCCGGTGGCAGTTGCCCGACCTGGATACCTCCGAGCAGGCCTATCGCATGGCGCGCCACGCCTTCGAGTCCGCTGGTCGCCGCGTGCTGGATGCTACCATTGGGGGGCAGTTGACCATCTTCTCTAAAGTCAACTACGATGAGTTGTTTCAGTAAATCTTACGCGAAAATTATGAATGATGGACTCTAAAAACCGATTATTTTTTCAACCCCGTTGGATACTATGGCTGATTGTGTTTTTGGGCATTGTGTTGGGTCTGGGTATCCGCTTCTATGATCTCACCGACCCGCCCTTTGACTTTCAGGCTACGCGCCAGTTGCGTTCGGCGATCATTGCCCGCGGCATGTATTATGCTGATTTGGATGAAGCCCCCGAATGGCAGCGCGAGCGCGCCCTCGCCGTGATGGAAGCCGAAGCTCTGATTGAGCCGCCAATTTTGGAGCGGCTCTCGGTATGGGGCTACCATCTGACCGGGGGCGAGCATTTGTGGATTCCGCGCCTGTTGTCTGCTCTGTTTTGGGTTTCCGCGGGTATTGCGGTGTTGCTGCTGGGGCGCGAATTAGGCACCTTTGATGGCGGCGTGATAGCCTTGTTCTACTTGCTTTTCCTGCCATATAGTATTTACGCCTCGCGCGCTTTTCAGCCCGACCCCTTGATGGTGGCCTCCATCGCCTGGGCTGTGTGGGCGTCGGCGCGCTGGTATCGCCTGCGGACGATGAATAGCGCGCTCCTGGCTGGTTTGCTGGCGGGTTTATCGCTGTATATTAAGACTGTGGCGGTGTTCTTCGTAGGCAGCGCGTTGGTGGGATTGGTTTTGTTCGGTCTGGGATTGCGTAAAGCCTTGCGTGATCGACAGGTGTGGACGCTCGGAACGTTGGCCGTATTGCCGATGATTGCCTTTTATATTCATGGCATGTGGATTGATGGATATTTACAGCAGCAATTTGCATATCGGTTCTTTCCCGATCTGTTGCGCGACCCGGCGTTTTATATCCGTTGGCAAGAAATGGCGACCAATATCTGCGGATTTGGCACGCTGTTGGCCGCGCTGGTTGGCCTGTTGCTACTGAAAGATAAGGGCAAGCGCGGTTTGTTAGCCGGAATGTGGCTGGGTTATGCCGCATATAGCATGACTTTTGCCTACCACACGCTGACACACGATTATTATCAATTGCCCCTGATATTTATCATTGCCGCCTCGCTGACCGTTTTGGCCTCCGAAATTTTGGGGCGTATTGCTGAAGTGGAACGCGGCATCTGGGTGCGGATCGTGGTGATGATTGTGCTGCTCGTCGGGGCGTCTTTCAAAGCCTGGGATGTGCGTGTGAACCTGGCGCGCGATGACTACCGCGGTGATGCCGCATTTTGGCAAGAACTCGGCGAGTGGATTTCCCCCGACTCGGATGTTCTATCGATGAGCCAGGCCTATGGGCAGGCTTTGTATTTCTTTGGCTGGGTGCCCAACGATCCCTGGCTCAGTCAGGGCGATATCAATATGCGCGTCCTGGCCGGAACGCCCGAAGAAAAAGTCGTACAAGCGCAGTACGATATGATCCCCAAGTATGATTATTTTGTCATCACCAAAGTTGGCGAATTCCACGCCGATGCGCGCTTATCGGAATTAATGTATAACAATTACACTGTCGTTGTCGAAAATGACAGCTACATAATTTTTGATCTAAGAAAGTGAGTCAGAAGTAGGGAATAGGAAGTATCGTTTTGCTCCCTATTCCCTACTTCCTACCCCATGAAACCACTTGTATCCGTAGTAACCCCATCGTATAACCAGGCTCAATTCCTGGAAGACACCATCCGTTCGGTGCTGGCGCAAGATTATCCCAATATTGAATATATTGTTGTGGATGGCGGCTCCAATGACGGCAGTGTGGAAATCATCGAAAAATATGCCGATCAGTTGGCCTGGTGGGTTTCTGAACCCGATAGCGGTCAGGCCGATGCCATCAACAAAGGCCTCAAACGTGCTCGCGGCGAAATTGTTGCCTGGCTCAACTCTGATGATATTTACTTCCCCGATGCCATTTCCGAAGCCGTAGAAGCGCTCCAGGCGCACCCTGATGTGGGCATGGTCTTCGGCAACGCCATCTCGATGGATGCCAATGGCTACCCGCTCCACAACCAGACCTTTGACGATTGGGGCATGGAAGATTTGATGTGTTACAACATCATTTGCCAACCGGCGGTCTTCATGCGCCGCGATACCCTTGAAAAAGTTGGTTTTCTGGATCAATCGTATCACTACCTGCTCGATCATCATCTCTGGCTGCGCATCACCAACTTGGCCGGGGCGCAGCACGTCGATTCAATTTGGGCGGGAGCGCGCCATCACCGCGACGCGAAGAATGTCGCCCGCGCAGCCGAGTTCAGCCAGGAAGTCTTCCGTGTGCTGGATTGGATGCAGGAGCAAGCGACTCTCACCGGGCGTATGAAAAAGCTCAAACGGCGCATCTGGGGTGGGGCGTATAATATCAGCGGGCGTTATTTGCTCGAAGGCGGGTTGCCCGGCCCGGCCTTGCGCGACTACTGGCGCGCCACTATTCGCGATCCCAGTTTGCTCAAGTTCTACTGGCACCGCATGATCTATGCCCTGCTTAGCCTGATCGGCTGGAGCGGCGCTGCTGATTGGTATTACTCGCTGATGACCCATTTTCGGCCTGAGGTGGGGGATGATCTGCGTTTGCGAAATTGGCCGGGCTTGAATATCGCCGCCAATAATGCACCAATTGTGATTACTGGGGTGCATCGCTCTGGCACAACCTGGGTGGGCAAAATGATCGCTGCCAGCCGCGATGTCATTTATCTCAGCGAACCGCTCAATCTGTGGCACCGTCCCGGTGTCATGCGCACCCCCGTGGCGCATTGGTATCAATATATCTGCGATGAAAACGAACAATTTTTCCTGCCTGCCCTGCGCGAAACTCTGGGGTATCGCTACCATATCAGCACCGAAATTTTCTCGATTCGCACAATTAAAGATATTGGCAGAATGCTCCGGGATATGTACCGCTTTATCAAGGGGAACCTCACCGATGCTCGTCCGCTGCTCAAAGACCCCTTTGCGGTATTCTCATCTCCGTGGTTCTCCCGCCGCCTGGGCGCAAAAATCGTCATCGTCGTGCGCCATCCGGTCGCCTTTGTCAGCAGCCTCAAGCGTCTGGGCTGGACCTTTGACTTTCAGAATATCCTCGATCAACCCTTGCTGATGCGCGACCATTTGGGCGAGTTTCGCCCGGAGATGGAAGCCATGCTGCCTTATCCGGAAGATATTGTCGGCCAGGGGAGTTTATTGTGGCGAATGGTGTATAGCGTGGTGGAGCAGTACCGCACAACACACCCGGAATTTGTGGTGATTCGCCACGAAGATATTTCACTACACCCGGTGGATGGCTACCAAGATATGTACGCGGCTCTGGGGTTGGCCTTTACCCCCTGGGTGCGTCGAAAAATCACGCAATCCACGCATAGGAGCAACCCGAAAGAACAGCCTGAACAACGCGAATTTTCTACACAACTCGACAGCCGCGCTAACCTGCTCAACTGGAAGCACCGCCTGGCCGATGAAGAAATTGCCCGTGTGTACGAGTTGACGGCTGATGTGGCAGAAATTTTCTATTCCGATGACGAATGGCAACAATGGACCGGCAGCCGTTAGTTTCGATTGTCACTCCCTCCTTCAATCAGGCACAATATCTCGAAGCCACGCTTCGCTCGGTGCTGGAACAGGACTACCCCAACATCGAATATATTGTTGTGGATGGCGGCTCGACGGATGGCAGCGTCGAGATCATTAACCGCTACGCCAACCGGCTGGCCTGGTGGGTCTCAGAACCCGATGCGGGGCAGACCGCGGCGATCAACAAAGGCTTTGCCCGCGCCCGGGGCAAAATTTTAGCCTACCTTAATTCGGATGATACCTATAACCCCGGCGCTATCGCCACCGCGGTGGAATTTCTGATACAAAACCCCACCATTGGGCTGGTATACGGCGATGCAAATTTCATCGACGCACAGGGCAATATCATTGGCCAATTCAACGCCCAACAAACCAGCCTGGAACGTCTGCGCCGCGGGGGGGTGTATGTGCCGCAGCAAGCTGCTTTTTGGCGTGGGGATTTATGGCGACAGGTCGGCCCCCTCGATGAGAGTTTTTACTTTGCGATGGACTACGACCTGTGGGTGCGCCTGGCCGCTGTGTCCGAAATCCGTTATTTGCCGGGGCGCGTCTGGGCCAACTTCCGCCTGCACGACGATGCAAAAACTATCGCCGCTGACGAGCGCTGCTGGCCTGAAATGCTGCGCATCCATCGCCGCGACGGGGGCAATTGGCTCTCATGGATTTACCTGCGTTATTATGCCCGCCGTGCGCTGGCTCCGCTGATTAATTGGCGGCGCAGACGAAAATTAGCCCCTAAAGACCTCAGAGATTTTTAGGGTTTAATACAAACGAACCACAAAGACACAAAGACGCGAAGGAAAAAACTTTGTGCCTTTGTGTCTTTGTGGTTAATGTGCTTTCTGTTATAATGACCATCTAAATTGGTCATACGACCTAAAAAGGTGGTCTTTGGTGATAGAGTCTTTACTTGGGTCTGAGAATAGTGAGCGCGTTCTGATTTTCCTGGTTGCTCGTCAAACGGGATACGCCAGGGAAATTGCGCGCTTTTTCGATACGAGTCTATACGGTGTTCAAAAACAATTGGACAAACTGGAAACCGGCGGGGTCTTGGTAAGCCGTATGGTGGGGCGTACACGGCTCTACGAGTTTAACCCCCGATACCCATTTCTAAATGAGCTTAAGTCGCTGCTAGAAAAAGCGCTTTCATTCTATGCAGCAGAAGAGCGCGAGCAATTGCTACTTAACAGACGCAGACCGCGCCGTCGGGGAAAACCATGACAAAATCGATTAGCGAAATGTCGCAAGGGGAGTTGGGGGCTTTTGTACAATCTCATTTGAAAACCAAAGGGATCGATGTTGTTCTTTCCGGCGGGGCAGTCGTCTCAATTTATAGCCAGAATCGCTATGTTTCCCTGGACCTGGATATGATAAATACGCGGACTGTCCGGCATCAGAAGATTGCTTCAGTTATGATGAGGATTGGTTTTCAAGAAGAAGGCCGACATTTTACGCACCCAGGGACCAAGTTTTTTGTCGAATTTCCTCCTGGGCCGCTGACGATAGGTGAAGAACCTGTCGGGCAAATCAACGAAATTCACTATTCAACGGGTGTTCTTCGTATTCTTTCCCCAACCGATTGTATAAAAGATCGGTTGGCTGCATTTTATTTCTGGGGAGATCGGCAGTGCTTGCATCAGGCAATTTGGGTGGCGCAAAAGCAAAATTTTGATTTTGACGAAGTTCGCCGCTGGTCACAGGATGAAGGTCGATTGGATGAGTTTGAAGAATTTCGTACGAAGTTGACCACGGACGAGTGAGCGCGCAAAAATCAACGTGAATTCGAATACCGAACGCCAAAAATGGGATGATTACTACGCCTCGCTGCCCGATGCGGCTGCCGAAGACGAGCATACGCGCCAGTTTCGCGCGGAGTTTGCCACCCTGGTGAGCGAACTGCTCCCCGATGGTGGGCGCGTGCTCGAAGCGGGTTGTGGAGCCGGTGAACAAAGCCTGGTGCTGGCGCAGCAAGGGTATGACGTCACCCTGCTGGATTTTTCATCCGAAGCACTGGCGCGTGCGCGAGAAAATTTCGAGCGCGTTGGCCTGCACGCCGAATTCATTCTCGAAGATGCTTTCCAATCCGGCATAGCGGAATATGATCTGGTTTTCAACGCTGGTGTACTGGAGCATTACGATTTTGAGCAGCAGGCCGCTTTATTGCACGCCATGTCCAGCCGCAGCCGCAAATATGTGTTGGCGCTCGTTCCCAATGCGCAAAATTACTGGTATTGGTTGTGGCGCGCCCACAAGAGCAGCCAGAATTTGTGGCCGTTTGGCAAAGAGATCCCTGTCCATGATTTGAGCCGCGCTTTTCAGTCTGCCAGACTGAACTACCTTGGCCGCGCGTATCTCGGCGCAAGCTGGACGGAAAGTTTCATCGATGGGGTAGATGGAGTTGATCCTGAACTCAAAACACTGCTGATTGATATTCATCGGGCCGGGATTATGCCCCCAGAGCAGACTTGTTATCTTGTGGCAGGCCTGGGAGCAGTGGACGACTCGCCCGCGCCCGCGAGCAGATGGGACGCAATTTCAGAGTTGCATCCCACATCCCATGAAGCCGAATCTCTGGCCGCGGCCCTGGCCGACGCGTTGGCCTTGCTAATTGAAGTCCGCCGCGCCACAGAGACGCAGCGCGCCGAATTTTTGACCCAAATTGAAATACTGCGTGTCCAACTCCAGCGCGTGGAACAGGATCATGCCCAGACCTTGCTGGAACGCGTTCAGGCGATGGAGCAAAATAGTGCGGCAGAACTGGCGCAGAAAATTCAGGAAACTGAGCGCCGAAGCGCATCGGATCTGGCCAGAAAAATTGATGAACTTGAAAACCGACAGGCTGAAGCGACGCTCCAGTTTGAGCAGCACAGCGCAGAACGGCTTGTCGCTCACCTGGATGAGCTTGAACGCCGCAAGGATGCCGCCGCTGCCGAAAAATTGAGCGCACTAGAATCGCAGCGCGAAGCCGCGCTGCTTGAAAAGCTCAAAGAACTCGAACACCAGCAGGTTTTTGACTATACCGGCCTGATTCGCCAGATGGAGCACGACCACACAGGGGTACTTGTGAGTATGAATTTGGAGATTGCGCATCTTCGGGCGCATTTGGATGCTCTTCGTCCGCCTCTCACGCCGGGGTGGCGCGCGAAACTCCATGCTTTGGGGCGCAGAATTCTCATCAAGTTGAGACTACTCCCCATACTTAAGCGTGTCCGGCATCGTTTCCGCAAACAGGTTTTTCCTGTAGTCATTGATTCGGAAGTCTCTTATCAGCAGCCTGTGCAGCTTGGGCATCCTGATGTGCCGCCGGAGCAGCGTGTGGTTATTCTCACGTATACGTTTTTTGATTTCGACGGTAACGTGATGTATTCGGGTGGCGCCGAGCGCTATGTTCTGGAATTGGCGGGCCTGATCCGTGAGATGGGTTATACGCCCGAGCTTGTTCAGTGTGGCAATGGCTATTGGGTGCGCTATTACCGCGATTTGCGTGTTACGGGCCTGGATGTGGGCGGCGATGCGGCCCGCCTGCCCGAAGAGTTTGCCCGCCTGCCCCATGCCGCCGCGCTGACGATTTTTTCGCCCTTTTCGTTGGCGGTTCCTGTAGCGGGGGCATCGCTGGGTATCAGTCACGGCGTATTTTGGGATTACGCGGATTATCAGGCCAATCTGCCTGCCATGCAGACGGTGTTGAGCGCCTGTCGCCATTTGGATACGATTGTTTCGGTGGATACGAATACGATCAACTGGGCGCGAGCCAATCTGGCTAGTTTGGCGGAGAAGTTTGTATATGTGCCCAATTTTGTGGATGTGGATGTGTTTATGCCCCCCTCTCCCAATTTCAGGAGAGGGGGTGAGGGTATCACTATCCTCTACCCTCGCCGCCTGTATCGTCCGCGCGGTTTCTGGCTCGTAGCCGAGATTTTGTCCGAAATTTTGGATGCCTACCCCAAAGCGGAATTCTATTTTGTTGGGCAGGCGGACGCGCTCGAAGTGGAGCAAATTGAAAAGTGGCTGGATCAATACCCGGGGCGCGTGCGTTGGGGTGCGCTGCCGCCCGAAGAAATGCCCGCTGTCTATCAGCAGGCGCACATCACCCTGATTCCGACCATTCACAGCGAAGGGACATCACTTTCGTGCCTCGAAGCGCTGGCCGCGGGTAATGCTGTTGTTGCTACGGATGTGGGTGGTTTGCCGAATTTGGTTATCAATGGCTATAATGGTCTTCTGATTAATCCGAGCGCCCTGGCCCTGGTTGGGGCTTTGCGGCATTTGCTCGATAACCCGGAGATGCGCGCCCAATTCGGCGCGCGCGGCCGCGAAGTAGCACAAGCGTTCTCGCTGGAACGCTGGCAGTCGCAATGGCTGAAGCTGCTGCGCCGCAATCTCTCCACGCTGACAGAACCCGCTCCGCGTTTACCCACAGTTTATTTTCCGCCTGCGCCGGGTATTCCCTGGGATGGCATTAAACAACGTCCGCATCATCTTGCCACGCAGTTGGCAAACGCGGGCATCGAAACCTTTTGGGGCGATTGGGCGCGACGCGGTGACAGCCCGCACCCTCTGCTACATATTCTTGGCCCTGATGATGAAGTGTGCTTGCGCGGCGCGGCGGTGATTATCTATTACCCCCATCACTATCCGCAACTGGCTGAATACGATCAACCCTTCGTGATTTACGATGTGCTGGACGACATCAGTATCCACGCCGAATCTGACCGCGTACAAAAATTACCTCCGGGTTTTCGGGCGGTGGACTATCATCAGAAATTACTTGCCGAAGCCGATCTGGTGGTTACTTCCTCCAGGGTGCTATATCACCGTATCCGCGAACAACGCCCGGACGCTCTGCTGATTCCCAACGGTGTGGATTTAGCGCATTTTATGCCCACCCAAAAAACGTCAAACTCAGCGCCGGTCATCGGATTCCACGGGGCGATTGCTGAATGGTTCGATTTCGATTTACTGGCCGAAGTTGCCCGTCAGCGCCCTGAGTATCAATTTCGTTTGATTGGCCCAGCCTCGGTTAGGCTTAATACGTTGACAGCCTTGCCGAATATAACCCACCGTGGCCCTGTCGCCTATGAAAAAATTCCTGCGCAGGTGGTTCGCTTCGATGTCGGCATCTTGCCCTTTCGCCTAAACGAACTGACTCACGCCGTGCGTCCGCTAAAGGTGCTTGAATATCTGGCGATGGGCATTCCCGTGGTTGCCACGCCGCTGAAAGAACTTAAGGACTGGCCTGGCGTATTCACAGCGACCACACCTGAACAGTTTGCTGTTGCCCTCGACAAGGCTCTGGCGATGAAAAACGCCATCCGTGAAGATGAGCAGGTAAGAGCTTTCATCGATGCCGCCGATTGGGGGGAAGCCGCGCGCCCATTGGTGGAGGCGATCAAGCAAAAGTTCTAACGCAAAGACGCGGAGACGCAAAGGTTTTTATATATTTTCCACGACTCTGCGCCTTTGCGGATTTGCGTTTGAATCCTGATAATGCTTAGAAATTTACGATACTGGATTAGGATTGCGGGACCAATTTTCAGCCTGTTGTTGAGTATCGTCGTTGCCGGGCTGGTGTTTTTGCGTCCCCGCGCCCCTTTTGTGGCTTACGAGAATGATGTTGCCATAGGTCTGGTTTATCTACTGGTATTTCTGGGCGCGGGTGTTCTGTATCTATTGAACGCTGGACGCGCTTTGTCTCTACTCGCCTGGGGCATGATTGGCGGGCTGATTTTTGTCGCCGCCCGCACCCCGAAAACTGCCCTCAGCCTGCTTTTGCTATGCTGGATTCTTTGGCTGAGTTGGCGACTGGGAAAGCAACTTCTGAAGCGGATCGCGCCCCGCGCTGATTGGCCTGCCTGCGAAGGGGATGTGCTTTCCCTGGCTCTGGGCTGGGGCGTACTTATGGCGCTGACTCTGTTCCTGGGCGTAAGCGGCATCTATCAGCGCTGGGTGTTTTACGCATTGCTGGTTGTTCTAAGTATATGGGGAGCCTTTTCTTACCACCAAGATACTGAGACACGAAGGAAGACTTTTAAACATTCTTTGTGCTCCTTTGTGGTACATCCCAATCCCGTTAATTCGCTGCATCTCTTCCTTCTCGTCATTTTCGCTGCGGGCAGTTTTCTGTGGTCATTGGCCCCTGCCGTGCGCTATGATGCCCTCAGTTACCACCTCGCCGTGCCGCTGCGCTATCTCGCTGCCGGGCGGATGCTCGAACTCCCCGAATCCTTCCAGACCTATTCCGCGCACTATGGGGAAATGCTTTACACCCTGGCACTCGGCATCGGCACTCAGCCCTTGCCGACTTTGCTCAACTTCAGCGCCGGGTTGCTACTCGCCGCGCAGACCTATTCAATCGGCAGGCGGCTTGGGGGTCACGCCACCGGCTTGATAGCGGCGTTGCTGCTCTACTCTTTGCCTATCATCGGGATTGAATCCGCTACAGCCTACACGGATATTTTCGTCGCCGTTTTCGTTACCGCCGCGGTACAAATTTTTTTGCATTGGCGAGAATCACTCGATGATCGCTGGTTATTCCTGATGGGTATTTTTTCCGGCCTGGCGCTGGGGACGAAGTTGAACGCCTTTTTCTTGCTGCTGCCCTTTTGGTTTTTGGTTTTTAACGCAAAGGCGCAAAAGACGCCAGGAACGCAAAGTTTTTTTTCTAAAATCTCTTCGCGTCTTGGCGTTAAGTTTTTTTCGCGCCTGTTGTTACCAATGGTGTTATTATGGCTTCCCTGGCTACTGCGTGATTTCATCTGGACGGGCAACCCCATCTTTCCCAACTATAACCAAATCTTCCACAGCCCGGATTGGTTCGCGGCGCCTTTCTTTCGAATCCAGCCCACGGGCGGCATTGTCTGGCGCATGTTCGCCTTCCCCTGGGCAGGTATTACCGATTCGTATCGTTATTACCACGAAGCACCGGGCGCGCTGCTGGGCGCGCTGCCCTTGCTTAGTTTCCCGTGGTTGTACGATTGGCGCAAACACAGGGGGTTATTTTTAGCTTTTATCGCTGCTCTTGTGATGATCTTTGCCTACGGTGGCAGCGTGCGTTATCTGATGCCGTTGTTTCCGCTGTTAAGCGCGTTGGCAGCGTTGAATATTAAAAAAATAGTTTCCGGCTTCGCATTTTATAACGCGAATAGCGCGAATGAGCGAATGGCGCGAATAAGTTTTAAAATCAATTCGCGTCATTCGCCTATTCGCGTCATTCGTGATAAAAATAAACCACTCCGGTTTGCTATATTTGCGTTTTTTGCACTGGGGATGCTCTACCTCATCTCCACGCGGCTGGCCTTCACTGCGCGCTGGTGGGAAATTCCCGAACGCTACCCGGTTGGAATCTGGTTGGACACGGAAACGCAGGAAGAATTTGTAGAGCGCATTCTTCCGGTTTATGGAGCCTTTGAATATCTCGACGCGCTCGGTCAGTTCAAAGTATTCTCCGTGGGCAATGAACTGCGCCTGTATACCGATTCTGCCATCTACGGACCGCTCTTTTCAAAAGAGGCTTTCGTGCTGCTGCAC
>JABGRQ010000126.1 GCA_018648225.1 Chloroflexota bacterium | reverse complement strand
CAATCCTCGGTAGCTCAATGGCAGAGCGGGCGGCTGTTAACCGCTAGGTTGTAGGTTCAAATCCTACCCGAGGAGCCATTGCACACAAAAAGCTGCCACTTTCTCAGAAAGCGGCAGCTTTTTACTTTGGCAAAAATGTAAGCTATTTTCTCCACCCTATAGAAAACGCCAAATCGAATTTGCAGATTGCTGCTGTTTGAACCGTCCGTATCCCAGACATAGGGGATACAGGATTGCCAATCCAGCCAGCCAGTAGAGATACATTATCGGGAGGCTCGTACCGTGGGGTGTGAACCAGAGACCCAGCGCAGCATACAAGAAAAGATGGCTCACGTAAAATAATAGTGGCACCTGTCCAAATACGGCCAGGGGCTGGCGGAGGTATCGGAGTTTGTCGCCAAACTGGTTCAATAGCCACAGAATAATCAGATTGATGCCAGTGGTTAACAATGTAAAGGTCAGACTAGGCGGGTATTTGACCACGTTTAGGAAAGCGATCCAGGTGTTGTCTGCGCGGGGGCGGATATTGCCAAAGCCGTCAAGTGCGCGCAACGCGCCAAAGGCCAGCAGGAACGTAATCCCGAGCCAAAGCGCTCGTTTGAAGGCCAGACGGGGGTTCGACACAATCCAGTGGCCAAAGAGCATCCCGAAAGTGACCAACTTCAGCCAAGGAAGTACGGGATAATTCACCCACAAATTCAGATTTCCACCGGGGATCCATAGCAATTGCTGGGTGATTGAAAAAGATTGATTCCATTGATGGGGATTGGGGGTTAGCAACTCGGTTGCCAGGAAGAATACAACGGTTAGGGCGAGGAGATACTTCGGTTTAAGCCATAGCATCAGGCTTGCCATTATCATCGTGCCGCCCAATGCAAATAACACGCCAATATAGATGTCCAAACCCCAGCCGGAAGGAGAGAGTTCCCAGGCGCGATTGATTATCAATAATTGCAGTGCCATCAATAATCCGCCACGGAGCATGAAATGCCTGATGATAGCCCATTGACCCCAGCCCTGCTGCTTGCGGGCGTGGGCGAAGAGCAGCAGGGCTGTGCCCATTAGGAAGAAGAAGCCTGGGGCAGATAGGTGTGTGATGAAGCGTGTCAGAAAAGCCAGTGTATCCTGATAGACGGGAAAGGCACCTCCCCAATACTCGCCCGAGGAATGTTGTTGGGCGATGAAATGATTGGCATGGTCGAGCGCCATGAGGGCGATAATCCAGCCGCGCAATGCATCCAAAGATAGAAGCCGATCAGGTTTCCTATTCATAAAATCGCTTTCCTTTACTGTATGAGCCGTGCGGCAACGATCTCGGCGATGTCTTGCACTTGCATCGGGTTGCCAGCATCTTTGGCGGCGTCACTCATCATCGTCAGGCAGAAGGGGCAGCCCACGGCCAGTACATTGGCCTGGGTGGCAGTGGCCTCGCGGAAACGATTGGCGTTGACGCTTTCGCTGCCATGCTCTTCTTCTTTCCACATCTGCGCGCCGCCCGCGCCACAACAGAACGATTTCGCTCCGTGGCGCGGCATCTCAACCAATTTGAGGGATAAGCTATGGAGTGTCTGGCGCGGTTCCTCGGTGATGCCGTTTTGCCGTCCGAGATAGCAGGGGTCGTGGAAAGTGATGGTAGCAGGCGGGAGGTTGAAAGTTGAAGTTTGGGGATTTCCCACATCCAACTTCCCACTTTCTACTTTTAACTTGAGTTTTCCCTCGCCCATCAACTTATTGATCAACTGCGTATGATGCACAACTTCGTACTCGCCGCCAAAGGCGGGGTACTCGTTTTGGATGGTGTGCAGGCAATGCGGGCAGGTGGTAAGTATGCGCTTGGGGCGAATCTCGTTAAACGTCGCTACGTTCCCTTGCGCCAGTTCGTAAAAGAGATACTCGTTCCCGGCGCGGCGTGCCGAATCGCCGGTACAGGTTTCGGCCTCGCCCAGCACGGCGTAGTTTACCCCAGCGTGATTGAGGATTTTGGCAAAGGCGCGGGCCGTTTTCTGGGCATGCGCGTCGGTAGCTGGAGCGCAGCCCACCCACCATAAATATTCGGGGTTTGGGTTTTCGGCGATGGTCGGCACATCCAGGCCATCGGCCCATTTCATACGCTCGGCGGGTGAAATATTCCACGGGTTGGCGGTGCGCTCCATGCCGCGGAAAGCGGTTTGCCATTGTTCGGGGAAATTATTCTCCATCAGTACCAGCCCGCGGCGGATGTCGAGAATATCGCGCATTGGCTCGTTGCCCACGGGGCAAATATCCACACAGGCACCGCAGGCTGTGCAGGCCCACACCGCTTCTTCGGAGATGGCAAATTCAGTCAGAGGAACGGGATCAGCCCCGAGGTCATAATTCAAATGATAGCGCTTGTTAATTTCGAGCGCCGCTGGAGAGAGTACCTTGCCGGTGGTATTCGCCGGGCAGACTTCGGTGCAGCGGTTGCACATGATGCAGGCGTAGGCATCCATAAGCTGTTCCCAGCCCAGGTCTGCCAGCGTGGATGCGCCAAACTGCTCAATACTTTCATCTTCAAAGTTGAGCGCCGAAAGCTCGCCAATCGAGCGGCGTTCTGGTTTCAGTAAAAAATTTAGTGGGGCAAAAAACAGGTGAATATGTTTTGAGTAGGGGAAATAGGGCATGAAGGCCAGGATCAGCCCCAGCGCCATCCAGAAGGAGATATGCACCAGGGTTGAGATTGTGTTTGGGGCCAGCCCTGCCCACAGGGAACCGACCGCGGAGGCAAAAGGTTGCCACGGGTCCACGCGCCCACTTTGAGCGAGAAGGAAAGACTCTCCTAAAAAACGGAAGCCAACATGCAGCATGATAAACACCCCGACGATGGCCGAATCCCGCTGGATGCCCTTTCTCGCTCTGGGGTGGAGCAATATATCTTCGGCGTGAGTCAGCACCCGCGGGCGAAAAACGAAGCGCCGCATCAGCAGGGAAGCCATCCCGACGAGTACGCCAATGCTAAGCAGGTCGGCTAGCAATCGATAAATATTGCCCAATAATCCGGCTCCCAAAAAGTGAAAATTAGGGATGTAGGCGGTGAGCACATCGCCCAGATTGACCAGCAGGTAGTAGGTGAACCCCCAGACGACCAAAGCGTGCAGCAAACTGACCCCGAAGCGCAGACGCCAGGTGGGGCGTAGGGTGAGCGTGTTGGCAAGAGTCGCGAATAATCGCTCAGGAATCAACTTCCAGTCGGGGTTGCCATGCCCCTGGCTGATGATTGCAATCACGCGTTGAATACCGCGCCAGGTGGAGTAGCCGCTGGCGACGACAGCCAGGGTGAAGATAACTTTTTCGGGAAGGGTGAGCATAAGGGGGAAGGTAGCGGGTTGATATTAAACTTGCCAATCCGCTAAAATTTATATCACGCCCCGCCCTCGCCGTAGAATTCGGGGTCGGTGGGAGTTTTACCGGAGGGGTCCCAGACGTAAACCCAATCGCCGAGTTCGGCCCAATCGAAGAGCCAGCGCGCATCACCGATGGCGAGATTGACGCAGCCGTGCGACTGAGGGAAGCCCAGGTTGGCGCGCCAATAGGCGCCATGCAGAGCGCGGCGCTGGTCGAAGTACATCGTCCAGGGGACATCTTCGAGGTAGTAGGCATCGGAGCGGTCGGCCTCGAAGGAGCCGCGCATGGGAGTGGTATCAAGTTTTTCGTAAATCTGGAACACGCCCGGACGCGTCCAGAAGGGGTCCGAACCAGAAGCAATCAGGGTAGCAAAAACCAGTTCGTAATTATCGTAGACAGCAATCGTCTGTTCAAAAAGATTGACTTCCATCCAGCGCCCAGTGGTGATGCCTTCGGGCGGGGTGGTGTTGGGGATCACGCGGGCGACTACGCTTTCGGGCAGCCACTCGTCGGGGCCAACCAAATACCATTCGCTCTCATCGATGGTTGCCGCGCCGTATACCCAGATCAGGTCATGATTATTGAGTTGATGTCCGGTGTAATCCTGGTTGGCATCGCCGGGCGTGCGTTTGGTTTCTGCGTATCCGCTCTGACTGAGATAGGTTAATACCCAGCCGAAGGTTTGCGCGGGTGTGCGGGTGAATGTATAACCTTGAAAACGCGGCGGCGTGACGCGGATGACATCGTTGGCGGTCATCCAGGCGTTGGTATCAATTTCGTAAAAACGCGCCCCATCGACTACCGTATCTTGATAGTAGGAGATATAGCTGAAGGCCGAGTCTATATAACTGGCGGCGGTACTGTACTTTCCGGTGATGGCATCTTCAAGTGTGCCGTACACCGGGGCATTGCGCTCGCGCACCTGCGCGTAAAGAGAGGGTACAAAGGTAAGATTAATATCTGGGGGGCTGGCAGCAATTGGCGCTACGGGATAGGTAAAGCCGTTGGAAGCCAGATCGGTGAGTACTTGCGCCGGGCCGGAGGGCAGGCAATCGCTGGTGATATTGGGGTACGCACCCGGCAGGCAGACGCTCTCGGCGGCGTGCGCGGGCGATACGGATACCAGTAAGAAGGTTATCAGTAGAATGGGGGTCAGGTAGTAGGGTTTTGACATAGGAGCGAATCTTTTGTTTGCCACAGAGAGCACAGAGTTTTTGAGAATTCTCTCTGGGTACTTTATGGCTTAAATTTTGAAAGTGGATAGATTATATCAAATTTAGGCCCAGGTTACATCGCCGAAGAGATTTTCATCCCAGCCGCGGGCCAGGAAAGTTTCAAAGGCCGGGCGCTCCTGGCCGATAATTCCGCTGGGGCCGTGGCCGGGGAAGAATTGCGTCTCATCGGGCCAGGCGAAGGCGATGGTTTGCATGGTGTGCATGGTCTGGGCGAATTCTGTCGCTGACCAGGTTTTGCCGGGGCCACCGACGAAGATGGTGTCGCCCGAAATGACGCGTCCATCGCCGAGGTCGAAGCAAATCTGTCCGGGGGTGTGGCCGGGCGCGTGTATGGCTCGGAGGGTGAGATTCCCCACCGGGATGTGCAACCCATCCGCGAGCGGAGTATTGAATTCCAGGCCAAATTTCTCGGCGTCCGCCGGGTGTAGATACACCGGCGCGGGCACAGTTTCCAACAATTCGTCCAGCGCGTCCACATGATCGAAATGCCCGTGTGTGAGCAAAATCTTGTCGATGCGCGTTCCGGCGGTCAGCGCTAAAATGCTCTCCACTTCTGCGCCGGGGTCAATCACGGCGCTTGTGGCGGTTTCTTCGCAGATCACAACGTAGGTGTTCATCGGCCAGGGGCCGACGCTTTGGGAGAGGAGTTTGGCTTTCATGATAAATGGATTCCTGCGGCTTCATCGAGCAGCCAGCGTAATTTGCCGACGGCAGGACGTATAATTTGGGCGGGAAGCTCGTTGGGCTGATAGCGGCCCACAATGACTTGCCGCAGACGGTAGGCTTTCTTTTCGCCAGAGACCAGAAAGGCGACATTGGCGGCGGCGTTGATCAGCGCAGGCGTGAACGTGATGCGCCAACTCCCCAGTTTTTCAACGTATTGTGCCATGACCAGTTTTTCGTCTTCGTGAACGGCGGGAGTGCCGGGGAAGATAGAGGCCGTGTGCCCGTCGTCACCCATGCCCAGGAAAATCAGGTCGAAGCGGGTGGGTTTGGGGGCGAAGAATTTGCGCATGGCCGTTTGATAATCTTGCGCGGCCTGATGGGGTTTGGCTTCGCCGTGGATGCGGTGGATATTCTCTGATGGGATGGCGACGACTTTCAAAAAAGCATCGTGGGCCATGCGATAGTTGCTGTCTTCGCTATCGGGGGGAACGCAGCGTTCATCACCCCAGAAAACATGCACCCGCTCCCAATTAACTTGCTGGGCAAACTCGATCGTCGCCAGGTTTTGATACATGGCGCGCGGCGTAGAGCCTCCGGCCAGGGCAACGGAGAAATGCCCGTGATCGCGGATCGATTCCTGAGCCAGCGTGACGAATAATTCCGTGGCGGCGCGGGCGAGATCATCGGGGGTGGGGTAGGTTTGAATGATTGCCATAGGTTTGGGATGATTTGGCCTGTACCCCCTCATGATTCCAGGAGAGGGGAAACGCACCAATTTCATTCTGGTTGTCTGAAACTTACCTGCTCCCCTCTTTTAATTTTGGGAGAGGGGTTGGGGGTTAGGGCATAAATCAGGCTTTAACATTCAGCGTAATGCCACTCTTGACGCGCCCACAGCCCGCACGCCACGTGCGCCCATCTTGCGATAGCATTTCTTCGGCCCGGAATGGTCCCCAACTCCCCGGTTCGTAAGTTGCCAGTGGGCCAGATTGCTGTTTGTCTTCCCATAGATGAATCACCGGATCGATTAAATGCCAGGCAGCTTCAATGCCATCGCTGCGCGTGAAGAGTGAAGCGTCAGACTGGATGGCCTCTTCGAGCAGGCGTTCGTAGGCATCCGGCAGAGGGTCACCTTTGAAGGCATCCTGATACTGGAACTGCATATTGACTGAGCGCATATCTTCGTCTGAGCCGGGAGTTTTGGCCTGGAATTTCAGATAGATGCCCTCATCGGGCTGGATGCACAAAGAGATCATATTCGGCGAAAATTCACTGGCGCCCGAGAGACCAAACATCAAATGGGGTGGTTTCTGAAATTCGATGATGACCTCGGTGGTTTTACGGTTCATGGCCTTGCCGGAGCGCAGGTAGAAGGGCACACCTTTCCAGCGCCAATTATCAATCTGTAATTTCAATGCCGCGTAAGTGGGCGTGCGCGAGTTGGAGTCAACCTCCTCGGTATCCAGGTAGCCCCGATACTGGGCGGCCACGGTGTCGGCGGCCTGGATCGGGCGTATGGCTGAAAATAGCTTGATTTTCTCATTGCGCACGGCGTCGGCTTGGAACGAGGCCGGGGGTTCCATCGCTACCAACGAGAGCAACTGCAAGAGATGATTTTGGAACATATCGCGCAAAACGCCCGCTTTATCATAATAGCTACCGCGATGGCCTACATCCACACTTTCAGCTACCGTGATCTGCACATTATCCACAAAGCGGCGGTTCCAAACCGGCTCGAAAATCGTGTTGGCAAAACGGAAAAAGAGAATATTTTGCGAAGTTTCTTTGCCCAGATAATGGTCAATACGATAAATTTGCTGTTCACTAAAGACGGTATGCACAAACTGGTTCAACCGCTGCGCCGATGCTAAATCGTTGCCAAACGGTTTTTCAATGACCACATGCCGCCAGGGGGTTCCAGCTTCCATTGATTCCTGTGCCAACCCTGCCGCGCCAAGATGAGCGATCGCCGGTTCAAAGAAACTTGGCGCGGTTGCCAGATAAAATAAACGGTTTGCTGGGGTTGTCTCCAACTGATCGAGCATTTTCACCAGCCGGGTGTAGTCTTCTGCGGTGGGCAGGTCGCCCTGAAAATAATGAATTTTGGGCGCAAATTTTGCCCAGATTTGCTCATCATAACTTCCGCTGCTGAAGGTTTGCACACCCTCGAGCAATTGGTCGCGGAAATACGCATCGTCCCAGGGACGGCGCGCAAAGCCGACAATCGTCAGTTCTTCTGGCAAACATCCCTTATGATACAGGTTATACAACGCCGGAATCAGTTTGCGGTGCGTCAGATCGCCCGATGCGCCAAAAATAACAATGGTGGTCGGAGGGTAGGTCATTTCTTATTGGCTCTGAAGCGCTTGAATCAATTCTGCGGGCGCGTTTCCCACCGGGAAGACAATCACCCGCCTTCCGGCGTCGCGTAGCGCCTGTGCGTCGCCCAACGCCTGGGATTTTTTCAGTGTATCGAAACTCATCGCCGAAGCTGCTCGTCCGGCTTCATCGGGGATGGGAATATCTTTTGCTGCATCCGATATGAGTTGGATAAACAGCCCATTGCCGCGATCGCCTTTATGGAGTTGCCCGGTCGAGTGCAGGAAGCGCGGGCCAAACCCGAGCGTGGTTGCCACTTTATACGTATCGCGTATCTCCAGGCGGAGCTCGGATAACGCGGCTTCAACCTCGGGGGTGGGGTGCAGGTAGGCTTGGAGCGCCACATAATCCCCAGGGTTACTTTGGGAGAGAAACTCTGTCAGCGCGGCTGCGCTGGGAACTGTCTTTTCCCCGGCGGGCAATTCGCCGTTCTCGGTGTAGGCTGTCACCATCTGGCGTGCCAGTACTTTGGCGCTCTCCACATTGGGCTGGTCAAAAGGATTAATTTGCAAGAAATACCCGGCCACTGCGGTTGCCAGCTCCCAGAGCAAGAACTGCCCCCCGAGATCGTAGATCGTTTCTAAATGAATGCGCACAATTGGGTACCCGACATTCGCCAACGCTTTCAACGCCGCACGATGGGTTGGATCATCGCCAACTTGTACGTGTACAAACAGGCGATCATCGCCATACGCTTTGGGTATGCCAAGCGTTTCTCCGACGACGGGTAAAATACCTTTGCCCTCTTTGCCCGTACTTTCTGCAATGAGTTGCTCTACCCAGTTGGGGAAATCGGCAATCGCTGGAGACGCGGTGAATGTTATTTTGTCCATACCTGAATTGGCAAACCGCCCCAGCACCGCGCCCAATACCGCGGCGGGGTTATTCTGTGCCTGCGTCTGCGGGCCGCAAGCAGCGCTCATATCGCTGGCATTGGCAATCAACCTCGGAAGTTGCACCCCGCTCAGGGCTGCTGGTAACAACCCGAAGAATGAGAGCGCCGAATACCGTCCCCCGATATTTGGCTCGTTTAGGAAAATCTCCCGAAACTTATATTGCTTGGCTATGTCCACTAATTTGCTGCCCGGATCGGTGATCGCCACAAAATGTTCGCCAGATTTTCTTTTACCAACGGCTTTCGAAACCCGATTGTAGAAATACTTGAACGCCGAAAGGGTTTCGGCTGTACCCCCAGATTTGGTTGCAACAATGCAGAGCGTTTTGCTGAGATCGAGGCTTTTTTCGCGCGCCAGCACCATGTCGGGGTCGGTGCTATCCAATATTTGCAAGCGTAAGCCTCCGGTTTTTTTGAAGGTGTGGCTGAAGACTTCCGGAGCCAGACTGGAGCCGCCCATGCCGAGTAGTAAAACATCGGTATACCCTTCGGTAAGCAGAGTTTCCTTCAGCGTTTGCATATGCCCGATTTCAGATCGCATCACCTCTGCAATCCGCAGCCAACCCAAGCGGTTGGATATTTCCGTCGGCTCGGACTTCCAGACGGTGTGATCGTGTTCCCAGATACGGGCAAGGACATTATCTGTGGCAAGTTGTTGCAGGCCAGTATCTACATCCGATTGGTATTTGCCCAGTTGATAGGTGATGTTTATGCTCATGAATGATTCCTTTACCACAACGAATATAGAGCGCATAGAAAATACAGAAAAAGCGCTGTGTGTTTTGTGGCGATTTTATAGTTATTCCGGCTCTTTATGTAAGAAGTATATCGGATTTGATGTTGCTAACTTCTACCAAATGAGTCATTTATGCATTTTTGTTTAGACTTGGTAAACCCTTAGGATTTTACCAACACATCGGCTAATGCGCCCTCAGTTTCGTAGCCATACGCATAGGCCAGCAATTCCACCGGGTGAATAGCAGGCAGTTTTGTGCCGTGGGTAATCTGCCAGCGACAGGTTTCACTATCACACACCGCTACTGGCCCACCGATATCCAGCACGAAATCAAATAGCGCTTGCCCGACGGCCATGCTGGTAGCATATTTTTCTTTTTTGTAGCCATACGTCCCGGCGATACCGCAGCAATCGGCATGACTCTCTTCAATCTGCAATTCGGGGATCAGATGCAAAATTTCAACCGCCGGGCTGCCGATGCCGTGGGCGCGGTACTGGCAGGGTTGGTGGTAGGCCAATCGCAAGGGAATAGGACGTAGTGATTCAGTAACCAGTTTGTCAGTAGCCAGTAAGCCGAGTAAGAATTCGTTGAAATCGTAAGTAATTTCGGCAACCAGGCGAGTATCGGCATCGAACATGTCGAGCAATTCTGGGGCTTCTTCCTTCAATGTCAGCGTGCAGCTTGTGGATGTGCCAATAATTGGAATCCCCCGCCGGGCATATTCCACAAGTTGGTTGACGTTATTCTGATGATATTGGCGCGCTGCGTCAAATTCTCCGTTGGAGAGCAGCGGGAGTCCGCAGCAATTCTGTGGCGGGATGATGACCTCAAAGCCGTTGGCCTCCAGAATGTGGATGGCCGCACGTCCAACGCGCGGCTCATAATATTCCGTAGCGCAGCCGTGGAAAAAGACGACCTGTTTTCCCTTGCCCCCAACCCCTCTCCCAGCGAGAGAGGGGTTGAGGGGTGAGGGGGGGCGTTTATGCCACCAGCGCGAAAAGCGCTGCCGAGTAAAGGGCGGGAAATAGGCATCTTTCGCAATGCCCAGCATGTATTCGGTGAGTCCCCGCACCAGTGGGTTGCTGAGCAATATATTCGAAAGCGGGGCGATGGGTTGCGCCAGATTACCCAACAACTCAGTGCGGGCGATGAGATTATTGCGCAGGCGTTGAATGGGCGGCACTTTGCCCTGGCTGACCATTGTATGGCGGGCACGCGCATTCATCTCGGCGATCTTAACCCCGTTGGGGCAGGCCATATTACATACCCGGCAGCCGCTGCAATAATCCACAGAATAGTCGGGTGTGGGCTGCGCTGGTTTGCGGAAACGCCCGGCTTGCGGCCCGGCGTACTTGGGGCCGGGGAACAGGTCGTTGACCGCGGCAACCGGGCAGGCCGAAACGCAAATATTGCACTTAATGCATTGGTCGAGGGTCAGTTCTACGGGTTGATTATACATGCGTTCTGTTGCGTTTCCATTAGGAAGACATGAAACTGTGTTCTATTCTTGCTGAATTTGCCAAACATCCAGCACGCCGCTGGCGCTGCCGTTGGCAAACCAGAATCCGCCATTGGGGTTGGGTTGAATAAACTGGATTTCGGGCTGATCAAACTGACCGAGTGATGTACTGTCACCTGTGTCAGAATTGAGCTGCCAGAGTTGACCTTCATCATCGCTGGCGATGAGTTGGTTGCCCGCGGCATCGAAACTCAGATGGGTTATCGGAGCAGCGAATCCATCTGTGCGGCTTAGGGTTTCTCCGTTGGGGAGATTCCAGAATATCACACTCTTGTCGCAACCCCCCGATGCCAGTATTTCACCCGTTGGATTGACTGCCAATGCGTTGACGGCGCAAGTGTGGCCTTCCAGGGTTTGGATAGGCTCGCCGTTGTTCAAATCCCACATTCGGATGGTTCCGCGTCCGTCGCCGGTGATGAGTATATCATCCGGGCCAAAAACCAGACTCTTAACCGAGCGTGTTTGGTCTGGAAATTGATAGGCAATTTCTCGGCTGAGAGTATCCCAGACGATGACGGAATTATCGCCCAATGAGCCGCCGGTTGCCAGCCAACGCCCATCGGGGCTGTAGGCGGCGACTTGTGCGAAGGTGGTGTGTCCGCTTAAATTGTAGAGCTGGAGGCCGAGTTCTGTATCCCAAATCTGGATGCTGGCTTCGGGTTGGTCGGCGGCGAGGGCGATTTCGCTACCAACCGGGTTGATTGCCAGCGCGGTGACGCGGTTGGTGGCCGCGTTGAATGTGGCTATTTTTTCGCCCGCGGCACCCCAAATATGCACCAAACCATCATCGCCGCCGCTTGCCAGCCAGTCGCCATCGGGGTGTATGGCCGCGCTCCAGACGGAACTGGTGTGCGATTCGAGCGCCCTGAGCTGCTGGCCGTTGGCGACATCCCAAAGCCGCAAGGTTGCGTCCCAGCCGATGGAGGCTAGAATCATACCATCAGGGCTGAAGGCCAGCCCGTGCACGCCCGCGCGATGCCCACTCAGGGTGTGGCGCAAGGTTCCGGTTGCAGAATCCCATAAAAGGATGTCATTATCGGGCGTACCACCCCCGGAGGCAAGTATCTGCCCATTGGGGCTGAACACTACGGCTTCCACGTCGCTGGTGTGCCCCTCCAAATTAAAACGCAGCGTACTCGTGTTGGCATCCCAAATCTCCAACACTGGATGAGGAATCTGGTGTTTATATTCCCCCGCGGCCAGCGCGACGATGCCATTATCGAGCGGGTTGAAATCTACATCCAGCACAATCAGCTTGGCTGAGACGCGATACATCAATAAGCTTTCCAATTGCCCGGTGGCAAGGTTCCATAGACGTGCAGAATTATCGCCCGCGCCGCTGAGCAGCAGGCGCCCATCGGGGCTGAAATCGAGGCCAAAGACGCCGCGGGTGTGTTCCTTGAAACGGTAAAGCGGCGTAGTTTCACCTGCCAGAACTGTGGGGGTTTCCCATACGCGAATGCCATTATCGTCGGGGTACATGCTGGCGGCGGCGAGCAGTTGCCCGTCTGGGCTGAACTGCACGCGGGTGAGATAGCTGTCGCCGCATTCGAGCGCGGCCAGTTGTTCACCGCTAACAGCATTAAAAACATAAACGAAATTGTTTTCGCTGCCCCACGGGCTGTAGCGCCGCCAGCTTTCCTGGCGGGCAAAAATTTCATCGGCGCTGCCTGCGGCCAGCAGTGTACCATCGGGGTTATAGGCGATGCTGGTAATCAGCGGCCCGGCCTCAATATGGCGCAATTCAGTCAGCGTTTCGGCATCATAGATATAAATTCCGTTTGAGCCACTAACGGCGAGGGTGCTGCCATCTGGCGACCAGACGACATCGCTGAGGGTGCCTTTGCCTAGGCTGGTAAGCGGCGTGACTTCGGCGGCGTGGTTGAATGCCAGCAGTGGCAGAGTGGCGATGAGTACAAGTAAACTCCAGAAGCGATTCATGATCTTTTTCCTTTAAATCTCACCACAGAGTACACACAGCGCACGGAGAATCTATATCTCTTCATCGAGAAAACTCTGTAAACTTCGTGTCTCAGTGGTAGGTTTTTGCTCATATTTTGGCTTTAGTTTTTTCGGCAAGAATTTGCTGCACAGCCCGATAGGCGCTGACCAGGGCCACGCCCTCACGCGTTTTCTGGCGCACACAATCGGCGCCGCCCAGCCCCCCGCCGATAGCGAACAGGTTGGGGTAGTCTGTGCAAAAATCTGTGTCTACGCGAACCCCAGCGCTGAAAATGGCGTGTTCGTCAGGATGGGCAAAAGCGCGCTGTAACCACTCATTTCGATGGGGCGAGGCAGCGACGGATAGATTGAAAATCGTTTCTTGCGCATAGCCAGTATGGTCTGTTTGAATGCCGCCGCCCAAGATGCCGCCTGTGGCGAGGACGAAGTGCCCCGCGGCATGAGATGTGAGGCGTGAAGCAGATTTTGATAGGACGGCTTCGACAGCTACTCGCTGACCGGTGTTTTCTGTCTTCTGTCTTCCATTTTCGAGCATTCCAATTACTTCGATACCGTCATAGACTCCGCCCCCGGCCCGGCGAATGGCCTGTACTAAGATGCGCTGGAGCCTCATCCCTGGAACCGAGGGGGGCAGCCCCGGAATTTCGAAAATTCTACGCCCCAGGCCATATTCCAGTTCCCGCGTTGCCCGAAGTGCATCGTGCAATCCCAATACTGCCGCGAATCCTATGCGAGCGGCATCACCCAGATGTGGCTTGATCGATTCGATAACCTGCTGGCGAAATTCTGCATCATCGAAGGCGCGGGCCAGAACCAATGTATCGATGCGCTGGCGTTGCAAACTTACCGGAATTGGGAGCATGATCGCTCGTGCTGCGAAGCCTTGCGCTTGCAGGTTGGCCGCGGCAAAGTGCGGATAAAAATCGTGATACCCCTCGAAGCCGACCAACAACATCGGGTCATTTGTGCGTAAGTCACCAGCGATCATCGTTTCTGGCGCAAGGCAAGTAGGCCGCGCGGCGCCGATGACTGTTGGGAGCAGCCAATTTTCTTCCAGTGAGCCATGCAGCGGATACCCGCTTTGCTGGCAGATGGCTTGCAATTCTTCAAGCGCCGCGGCCAGCGCCTCAAGGCCTGCCCGCGCATAGGGGTGCTGTGGGTTGGCGGCGATTAATTCTTCCGCGGCAGAAGCGGGATTCGTAACTAGAGTTGAGATTTCGCCGGGAATATAACCCAGCACATCGATGCAACCTGATGCCCAGTGTGTGGCTCCCCAACCCTTGGCGATGACTTTGGTTTTCAATCCACGGCTCGCAGCCAACCAGCCCGCGGTGAGGCCAGAAAGACCTGCGCCAATGACGATGACATCGGACGGATGCCCGACGACCGATGTCCGGAGCGATTTACTATTTTGGGGTTGTCGGTCGTGTCCTTTCCCGTCTTCCGTATTCCGGCTTCCGTCTTCGTACGACTGTGCTGCCAGGCGTGAAGATTTTGGCCCTGGCAATGTGTCGATATTGAGTACATTCAAATAAATTAATTCGTTAAATCGTTCCTGCTGAAGCTGCTTGCCCCATAATACGGGCAATACACCTTTCCAGCGTTCTTCGAGGAAATCACGCAGGGCAACATTTGTTTCTTCGACCGAATGCCCCATGCGGGTTTTTGCATACTGATGTAATATGCCTGCCGCGCGTAGGGTGCAAAATCCGCCCTGGCAAGGCCCCATCCCCAGGCGTACGTCCCGGCGGATGTCATCCAGAGTTTTAGCTTCCCCGGCGAGAATGGCTCGCTCAATGTCGGCGCGGGTGGCGAGCTCGCATTCGCAGATCAGTTGGCCCTGAGCGTGGTGCGATTCAATCTCGGCGAGGCGCTGGCCGAGATTGTGATAGTTGGAGCCAGCCTGCTGTATTCCCGCTTCCGTCGGCAGTTCTTCCAGATGTGTGCGGCACTCGCGCTGCGTACCCAATTTTTGGCAGGCCAAATCTACAGTTGCTTGTGCCATTTTGCGGTAGGTGGTCCATTTTCCGCTGGTGATGGTCAGCATCCCCGGGGTGTGATCGCGTGCCGCGTGGTCGAGCAGCACAAATGAGCGTGTAATATCGCGCGATTGGTCGGTTTTGGTTTCCTGGTACAGCGGGCGCACCCCGGCCCAGGCGCGTAAGATGCGCAAATCCTTGAAGCCGGGGAGTATTTTCTCGCCTTCTTCGAGCATGAGTTCAACTTCCCAGGGTTCAATGGCAAAATGATCGGGGTCGGGGACTTGTTGGTCGGTGGTGCCCATCACGGCTACGGTATGCGCAGGGACGAGAATATCGCCGTCGGATGGCATTTTGCAGCGGTTGATGACGGTATTGACCACACGGTGGCTAACGGCGAGCATGGTGCCTTTGCCGGGGCGCATGGCGATTTCGATCCCCGCGCTGGCAGCAATTTTACCAGCCCAGGCTCCGGCGGCGTTGATGACCAGATCGGCGTGAATGGTAACGGCCTGGTCGGCGATGAGATCACGACAGAGCGCGCCAGTGATATGACGGGGGATGGAGCCGGTTTCCTGTCTTCCGTCATCCGTCAGTAGTTGTGTCACTTCGTGATACGGGAACACGCGTGCCCCATATGCTTTCGCCGAAGCGACGTTGGCATGCGCGGCGGCGAAGGAGTCTATGGCGGCATCGGGGACGCGGTAGCAGTGGGTGATCTTTGGGTTGAGTAATGGCTCCTCGGCCAGCATTTGGGTTGGTGAAAGCCTCTCGACAGGAATCCCTGCTTGATGGCAACCACGCCGAAAGGAGTCCGCGTAGCCCGGTTCATCCCACGGCGTAAGTACAAAAAAGCCCCCGGTATCTTCGATACACTGGGGCATGATCCGTCGGAGAATTTGATTCTCTTCAATACACTCGCGCGCGGCCTGGGGGTCTTTGACGGCGTAGCGTCCGCCACTATGAAGCAGGCCATGAAAGCGGCCTGTGGTGCCGTGAGCGAGATCGCGTGCTTCAATCAGAATGGATGCAAAACCGCGCATTGCCAGATCACGTAGCACGCCCGTGCCGGTTGCGCCTCCACCGATGACGAGGATCTCAGTTTGAATGGTTTTCACTACTCATTCCAGACAACATATTGGTTGCGGCCTCTTTGTTTGGCAATATAAAGGGCGGTATCGGCGCGGTCAAGCAGCGTGTCGATGGTTTCGTCCGTGCTGGTGAGTTCAACGATGCCCTGGCTGATTGTAACCCTGATGTCGCCGCGGGGGGAACTCGTAATCAGATCGGCGACCCCCTGCCGCAATCGTTCGGCGACATATTTGGCCGTTGAATCGAGTATTTCGGCGGTTTTTTCTTCTCCAAGTCGAATTCCGGGTGTTTCAGGCAGCAGGATGACAAATTCCTCACCTCCGTAACGCCCGATGATATCGGTTTCGCGCAGGCTGGCCTGACAGATCTGGGCAACATCGCGGAGTACCTGATCGCCTGCCAGGTGCCCATAGGTATCATTTACATCTTTGAAATGGTCCAGGTCGAGCATGATGATCGAGAGATGATGTTGGTAACGACATGCGCGTTGATATTCTTGTTGGGCAAGGTTCATGAAATAGCGGCGACTGTAAAGATTGGTCAGTCCATCATAAATCGCCAACCGGTGGGTCTCTTCATAAAGACGCGCATTTTCGAGTGCAATGGCTACCTGCGTTGCAAAGGCGGTTGCCAGGCGGGCATGTTCGTTATTAAATTTTCCTGGATGTTTGCTATCGAGGGCCAACATTCCAATCAGACGATCCTGCACAATCAGGGGGACACCCATCCAGCCGCGAATGTGGTTGTGAGGTTTTTTGCGGAATTGATCGTATACCTGGGGTGCATCTTTGATAATATACGTTTTGCGTCCATCAACGGTAATACTGTTGGGGTTGTCTTCGTGAACCGGGAAACGCATTCCAATAACAGCATCGGGGTTCTCGAAGCCATGTTGCCCAACGATCTCAAGCTCATTGTTTTTTAAGAGTTGTACCGAAGCGCTATCATAAGGAACTACACGGCTGAACTGGAGTAAAATGCGCTCGATGGCCTCATCAAGGCGCAAGGTTGAGGCCACTGCGATTCCAGCTTGCCGGAGGGTTTCAGCTTCCGTGGCGCGCTGGTGTGTTGTTTCGAGCAATTGTGTGTTTCGAATAACCAGGGCAATTTGGTTAATAGCTTGTTCAACCGATAAGGTTTCTTCGAGTGTGAATTGGCGGGAATGGAAAAAGGCAAGCGTCACCATGCCGAATTTTTCTTCATTGTAGACGAGCGGGAGCGCAATCAGGGATTGAAGCAGGGTATCCTGAGTTTCATCTTTGGTGAAATGGGGTGTATTTTCCAGGTTTTCGATAATGAGAGGCTGATTGTTTGTTAGCGTGATTTCAGAGAGTTTATTTTCAACACTATCCAGTTGCAAAGTCTGTGTCCCGGACTTGGCGCGGGCAATGAAGGTTGATTTTTCCTGATGGCGTTCCCACACCAAAATTGAACAGTAATCGGCATTTAATAATTGTATGAGCCTGGATGAAAGTGCGTGAATGGTTTCTTCCAGATTGGCGGCCTCAATGCCCGAACGAGTGATTTCGTTGAGCAACCGCTGTTGACGGGCATAGGCTTCCAGTTCGTCTTTTGCCTGTACTTCTTCTGTAATATCGCGCTTGACGGCTGCATAATGGGTGATGGTTCCCTCCCGATCTTTAATCGGGAAAATCACCGCGGCTTCGTGATAAAGGCTGCCGCCTTTACGTTTATTGATGAAATTCCCCTTCCAGGTTTTCCCACGGCTAATCGTATTCCAGAGGTTTGCATAGAAAACATCATCCCGGAGGCCGCTTTTTAGCATCCGGGGATTTTTCCCCAATACTTCATCAATCGTATACCCGGTTGTTAATTCAAATTGAGGATTGGCATACTCAATCGCTCCATTGAGGTCTGTGATCATCACGGTTTCCCCTGCCTGAGTGACCACAGCGGCCAGGCGGCTGATTTCGCTCTCGGCTTTGAGGCGCTCACTGATGTCACGCGCGATGGTCAAAACAGCCGGTTTGCCATCCAGCTCCATCACGCTCACATTGGCCTCGACGGGGACGCGTCGCCCTGATTGGTGAAGCAAGGCAGTTTCATATTTTGAAGGAACTTTCTCCCCCCGGAGTCGCTGGATATGTCTGTCTTTTACCATTTCCACTTGATCAGGTGGAAAGAATTCGATAAATGGCCTCCCTGCAACTTCTTCGGGATGAACACCCAGCATATCGGCCAATTGTGGATTACAGTATTTAATCGCATTATCTTGCAAGATGGCAATGCCATCATTGGCTTGCTCGGTAACATTGCGATACAATTCTTCGCTGGCGCGCAGTGCGGCCTCTAATTCGCGCTCTTCCGAAATATCACGCAGAAGAATCAGCCAACCCTGCGTGGTCTCGCGATCTTCGCGTAGAGGATACACGCGTTGTTCATACCAACGGCCGCGCACGTCAGTGATGTGTTTAACTTCCGTGGGAATATCCTCGCTTGAGCGGAAGCGTGACTGAAGACTCGGCCAATATGCCAGAATTTTTTCAGCGGACTGGCCGATCGCCATAGAAGATTTAATCTGAATAATCGATTGAGCGATCTGGTTGAGATCGCTGATGATATATTGATGGTCGACAACGATGACCGCATCACTGATCGCATCGACGAGTTTGCTGCGTACAATTGGCGTTAGATCCAGTAATTTATGCCGCAAGATACTCCAACTGATGATGAGGCCGGTCAGGAGGAAAGTGATTGGGGTGATATCGCGGCCCGGGAAGGGATCAATTTTAAAAATATAGGCAACATTAACCACCCAGGGAATGAACGAAGCCAGCAAAATTGCGATAATGCGCCGCCGATACCCCTTTGGCATAATAATCGCAGCCCATAACAAATTGATAACCGATAACACGAACAAGCTATAGGCATAGCCCGTGCCAATGGCAAACCCCGGCCCATAATGGTATACCACCAGAAAAGGTTCCAAATCGCTGGTACTGAAACCCGTCCAAATTAAATGGTGGTATTCATTTGTGAGAGCGGCCAGGATCGTAGCGACGGGGATGATCCACAATAGAATCATATTCCGGCGAGTAAGCCAATGGGTGCGTTGGCTATACACCAGCGAGAGCATTAAAAAGGTTGGGGGTACACTATGTATACCGATATATGAAATTGCGCCCCAGAAAACGGTATCTTCTCCCCCCAGCGCTGAGATCTCAAACGCATAGGCCAGCGACCAGAAGGCAATTGCCAGCATGAGCATGGCCAGGTACCGCGCCCCTGGAACATTGCGGCGATACCAGGCATAGTAGCTAATCACAATCGATAAGCTCGCGGCAAATAATAGCGTAATTGTAAATGAGAATTGGTGCCAGTTTGACATTAGGTCGATTAAATAAATCGATAGAGTGCTTGAAAATTAACTTTTATGGATTACGATAAAACCTGGAGATTATGACATCAACTCCATTAGTATAATTTAATCGGTATTTTCTAGCAAATTGATATAATGGCAGCATATAGCCTTTCTCGCAAAACCGATGATAGGCTTAACAGGAGTCTTTATGGAAAACCTGAATCGAAAGGGTCGCTTAAAAGCTGTCGAAGCGTTATTGCCCGCTGCATTGCAACATCCATTGGCGATGCAGAGCCTGCAAATGTGCTTGTTGGAAGACCTGACAACGATAGTAGATTTTAACACTATTTTCCCGGAATTTGTGCAAGGCGATGTGACCAGCGTGGCAACTTTAAAGTTGGATGCATCCCTCAGTGGGGAGATCCGCGCCAAGGCTCAGGGGGTGGTCGCTGGGCTCGATGTTGCAACAGCCATTTTTGCTTTGGTTGAACCTAAGATAGAATTTGCCAGCCATTGCGCCGATGGCGACCGGGTCGTCGCGGGTACGCTCCTTGCCGAAGTAAGTGGTCCCGGGGCCGCGTTGCTGACCGCCGAGCGTGCTGCCCTCAACTATTTGGGGCGTATGTCGGGGATCGCCACACTGACGCGGCAATATGTGGATCGAGTCGTTGGAAGCAATGCTGTGATCCTGGATACGCGTAAAACCGCGCCCGGCTTGCGCCTGTTCGATAAATATGCCGTGTGCATGGGCGGCGGGCAAAATCATCGCATGGGTTTGTACGATATGGTACTCATCAAAGATAATCACATCGACGGCGCGGGGAGCATCACCGCTGCGATCGCGCGCACGCGCGCGAGATTTGGCGATCAATACCCCATCGAAGTTGAAGTTAAGAATCTGGCTGAACTCGACGAAAGTCTGAAACTAACCCCCGACCGCATCATGCTCGATAATATGCCTCTCGAAACAATGCGTCAGGCTGTAACGATGGCTGCCGGCCGTGTGCCGCTGGAGGCCTCCGGCAATGTATCTCTCGAAACCGTGCGCGCAATTGCCGAAACTGGGGTAGACTTCATCTCCGTTGGCGCGTTGACGCACTCCGCCCCGGCGCTGGATGTCAGTATGCGAATTGGATGACGGCAGACCGATGACCGCCGACCGCGGTCTGCCGTCCGCGTTGTCCGCCGTCAAACACCTTACTGGAGCCAAAAATGCCCTACGAAACCTTTTTGCAAGAAATGCAAGCTAAACTCAAGCATGTTGTCCCTGAACCCGAAATACATATCAAGGCCGAAATTGCTTACGAGATTAATAAACTAAAGGTCGAGAAAAATGCTGTCATACTTGGGCACAATTATATGGAACCGGCTCTGTTTCATTCCATCCCCGATTTTGTGGGCGATTCGCTGGGATTGAGCCGTATTGCCGCCCAGACCGACAAAGACATTATCGTTTTCTGCGGCGTGCGCTTCATGGCCGAGACGGCCAAGATTCTCAACCCGGAGAAGACAGTGCTGTTACCCGCTAAAAAGGCAGGCTGTTCTCTGGCCTCCAGTATCACCGCCGAGGACGTCCGCCAGCTCCGTGTTCAATTCCCCGGCGTGCCAGTAGTCACCTACGTCAACACCTATGCCGATGTCAAGGCTGAGAGCGATATTTGTTGCACATCGGGCAATGCCAAAGCTGTGGTCGAATCGTTGGAGAGCGAAACCGTCATCTTTTTGCCCGATGAATACCTGGCAGGCAATGTCGCCAAAGAGACCGGTAAGCATATCATTTTTCCATCAAAGCTAAAAACAGGCGCAGACCCCAACCTGGATTATCAGATGATTGGCTGGCACGGACGCTGTGAAGTGCATGAGCAATTTACGGTCAAAGATATTGAAGATATTCGCGCCCAATACCCCGAGGTGGTTATCCTGGCACATCCGGAGTGCAGCCCTGAGGTGGTGGACGCCTCGGATTATTCGGCGAGTACCACCGCCATGATTCACTATATTGAGCAAACCAACGCCCCGAATTATCTACTGCTGACAGAATGCGCCATGGGCGACAATATTGCCGCCGCCAACCCCGAAAAAGAGATGCTGCGCTTGTGCCGCGTGCGCTGCCCGCACATGAATGAGATCACCCTGGAAGATACGCTCGCAGCATTGCAAAAAGACCAATATGTCATCGAAGTTTCCGAAGATATTCGCCTGCGAGCGGCCAAAGCCGTTGAACGCATGATCGCGATAGGCTGACGATTATGACCGATGACCCTTCGCCCATGCTCAGGACCGGCCGACGACCGACGACGGACGCCCCCATCCAAACCGACACCCTCATCATCGGCAGCGGGATCGCCGGAGCCACCGCCGCGCTGCGATTAGCGGCAGATCGCCAGCGTCAAATTACCATTATTACTCGTGCCAACGATGCGATCGACTCGAATTCGCAATATGCGCAAGGGGGGATCGTTGGGCGCGGCCTGGGGGATACCCCTGAATCCTTAATCGAAGATGTATTGCGTGCTGGAGATGGCATTAGTTATCCTCCCGCCGTGCAGGTGCTTGCCGAAGAAGGCCCCGATTTGCTGCGCGCTGTGCTCATTGCGCAGGCTCAAGTGCCCTTTGATCGCGGCAAGAATGGGGAACTGCTTTTTGGCCTGGAAGCCGCGCATTCCGAGCGGCGCATTTTACACGTTGGCGATTTAACTGGCAAAGCCATTATGCGCGCCCTGCTGGCAACGCTTTCCGAGCACCCAAATGTGCAGATGCTCACCGGGGAAACCGCCGTGGACTTGTTGACTTTTCCACATCATGCGCGTGATCCACTGGCTGTTTATCAGGCTCCTATGTGTCATGGCGCCTATGTTTTCGATCAGGATTCGCGCCAGGTCAGGCCGATCGTGGCGCAGCAGACGATTTTAGCAACCGGCGGGTTGGGGCAAATCTTCTTGAATACCAGCAACCCACCCGGAGCGCGCGGCGATGGCCTGGCGATGGCCTACCGTGCGGGCGCGCGCGTGATCAATGCGGAATATATCCAATTCCACCCGACAGTTCTCCACATGCCCGGAGCGACAAAATTCCTGATTAGTGAAGCTGTGCGCGGGGAAGGGGGCATCTTGCTCACTCCAAGTGGAGAGCCATTTATGGAGCGCTACGACCCCCAATGGAAAGACCTGGCCCCGCGCGATGTCGTGGCGCGCGCCATCTATTGGGAGATGCTCGAAAACGATTATCACTATATGCTGCTGGATATTGCCTCGCACATGAATGCTGAGGCTATCAAAGCCCGTTTCCCGCAGATTTATGCCCGTTGCCTTACGATGGAAATCGACATCACCGAGCGGCCTATTCCAGTCGTTCCGGCGGCGCATTATTTCTGCGGGGGTGTGTTGGTGGATACCTGGGGGCAAACTTCAATCCCTGGGCTGTATGCTGTGGGCGAGGTTTCTTGCACTGGCGTACACGGAGCCAATCGGCTGGCAAGCACTTCGCTGTTGGAGGGGCTGGTATGGGGAGCACGCGCCGCCAGGCATATTCAGGATTTGCCTGCGCCCGATAGGGTTGCTGAACGCGATGTTCCGCCCTGGGATACTGCTAATCTAGTCTATGAAACTGACCCCACGCTGATCCAGGGCGATATGCAGACCATCCGCAACCTGATGTGGCACTATGTGGGGTTGGTGCGCAGTGATTATCGCTTAAGCCGCGCTTTGCGTGAGTTGCGGCATCTATGGCTGGCGATCGAAGATTTTTACCGCAAATCGCGCCTGACGGATGGTCTGATCGGTTTGCGCAACAGCGCTCAGGCGGCACTGATTGTGGCGCGTGCCGCCCGTATGAATTTGGTGAGCAGAGGGAATCATTATAGGGAAGATGGGGTGGATGGATAGAGGGTGGGAGACGGATAACCGGCTTTTGCCTGTTCCCCGTATTTGGTTATTCCACCCAGTTAAACGTCCGCGTGACAGCCTTTTTCCATCCGGTATACAATTCGGCGCGTGTACCTGCAGCCATCTTTGGCTGCCAGGTTTTGGCAATTTGCCAGTTGGCGCGCAAGTCTTCGGGCGTTTTCCAAAAACCGATGGCCAGCCCGGCGGCGTAGGCCGCGCCCAGGGCTGTGGTCTCGGCGACGACGGGGCGCACCACTGGCACGCCGAGAATGTCGGCCTGGAATTGCATCAGCAGTTCGTTGGCGACCATACCGCCATCCACTTTGAGAGCTTTCAATTCAACGCCAGAATCTTGCTGCATGGCATCGAGCACTTCGCGGGTCTGATAAGCGCTGGCTTCGAGGGTGGCGCGGGCGATATGCCCCTTGTTGACGTAACGCGTCATGCCGACGATGGCACCGCGTGCGTCCGAGCGCCAGTAGGGGGCAAACAAACCCGAGAATGCGGGCACAAAATAGATGCCGCCGCTATCGTCAACGCTTTTTGCCAGGGTTTCCACTTCGGCGGCAGATTGAATAATGCCCAGGTTATCGCGCAGCCATTGCACCAGCGCACCGGTGATGGCAATCGAACCTTCCAGCGCGTAGACTGCCGGTTGGTCGCCAAATTGATAGCCGAGTGTGGTCAGCAGGCCGCTTTTGGAGGGGATAATCTCTGTTCCGGTGTTGAGCAGCATGAAGCAGCCCGTGCCGTAGGTGTTCTTGGCTTCGCCGGGGCTGAAACAGGTCTGGCCGACGAGGGCGGCTTGCTGGTCGCCCAGATCGCCGCACACGGGGATGGACGCCCCGAAGGGGCCATCGGGCGCAGTAGCCCCCCAGGTTTCAGGGTCGCTGGACGGCACGATTTTGGGCAGCATCGCCTTGGGGATGTCGAGAATCTGCAAGATTTCGTCGTCCCAATCCAGGGTTTCCAAATTCATCAACAGCGTGCGGCTGGCGTTGGTCACATCGGTGACGTGCGCGCCGGTCAAGTTCCAGATCAGCCAACTATCCATATTGCCGAAAATGGCCTCCCCGGCTTCGGCGGCGGCGCGCAGGCCGTCGACGTTGTCGAGCAGCCATTTGATTTTTGGGCCGGAAAAATAGGTCGCCAGGGGCAAGCCGGTTTGGGCGCGGAAGCGGTCTTGCCCGCCATCTTGGGCGAGTTGGTCGCAAATTTCTTTGGTGCGCGTGTCTTGCCAGACAATGGCGTTATAGTAGGGTTGGCCGGTGTGGCGGTTCCAGACGAGAGTGGTTTCGCGTTGATTCGTAATGCCGACCGCGCTAACCGCTGACGGCTGCCCACTTACCGCTTCCGTGACAACTTCTTGCGTTCGCTGCCAAATTTCGAGCGGATCATGTTCCACCCAGCCGGGCTGCGGATAAATTTGTTTATGCTCTTTTTGGGCCACGCTGACGACTTCCCCGCGACGGTTGAAGAGCATACAACGCGTGCTGGTGGTGCCCTGGTCGATGGCGGCGATATATTTCGACATGATGCCTCCTTTGCTGCGTCGGACGTCTGACGTTATTTGGATGAATTCTCTGCTTGGATCAGTTTCAGGATCGCAATACTGTTCAACAGCGCCTTCGGCACAAACGAAGATTTGTTGGCAAACTCCTGGTCTTTGCTGCCGTCGGGACTGCGCTCGGAGCAATGCGCGTTGGCGCCATATGGCCCCAGGCCATCAATAGTGGGCATGGCGTGCCAAATGGCGTTGCCGTCACTCAGGCCGCCGCGCGCTTCGCGCTCCACGGGAATGCCTAAGTCGTCCCCCGCGGCCTGCCATACCGCGAGCAACATTTCTGTACCTGCGTTTTGCGGCCAGGGTGCAGATTGCTCGCTGAGCTGGATTGCCACCGAGCAGTGGTAGCTGCCATTGTGATTGGAGACCTGGGTCTGATGTTGTAAACCCAGTATATTCTGAACCCCTGTGTTAAACACTTCTTTGGAGAAAGCGCGCATCTCGACGGTGGCCTGAGCCTGGTGTGGCACGCGGTTGACCACCGTGCCCCCTGAGATGGCGCCTACGTTGAAGGTCAGGTCTTGCGCATAATCGGTCAGGGCGGCAATTTGCTGTACGGTGTGCGCCATCTGGACAATGGCGTTGGCGCCCTCGGGGTGGCTTGAACCGGCGTGTGATGCTTTTCCTTCCACATCAACCTTATAGGTCGCGCGCCCTTTACGGGCAGTCACCAATTGGAAGCCGGTTTTGGTGCGCACCCCGGCCTCAAAAACTAGCGCCGCCAGAGTATCGGATGGCAATTCTTTTTGGCAAAGCCCACCGAAATCAGGGGAGAGGCGTTCCTCCGCGGCGTTGAACAGCAGCACCCAGGTGATGGTATCGAATTCATTGGGCGCAAATTTTTGCAAAGCTTCCAGCACCATCAGCATCATCACCGTGCCCCCCTTGATGTCATTTGTGCCTGGGCCATACAACCGGTCGCGGGATTCGTGCCAACAGAAATCGTTGGCGATCTCTTCATCGGGTGGAAATACCGTATCCAGATGCGAGATCATGCCGATTTTCTTTTTCGAACTGCCCGGTCGAGTTAGGATGAGATGCTTGCCGTAGTCCGGGTTTTCTGCCTGCACGCGCCGGGCCTGAAAACCCAACGGAGCGAAAATTTCGGCGGTGAAGTCTGCCAGGCGATTGACCCCCTCGGGGTTGCCAGTATAGCTATTGATTGCGACCATTCGGCGCAATATATCCAGAAAATTGGGGAGTTGTTCATCGAGGTAGGTTGTGAGTTCAGTGTGCATGTTGGCCTATTAGGTTTGTCTGTCAGGATTAATCAATAAACGCTTTAACGATGCTGATAGCAATCGGAATGACGGCTGAGCCGATCAGACTGCGGATATTTCGGGTTGTGTAGGGCCAATCTTGAATGGCCTCCAGCGATGCTCTATGCGTATTCAGAGTGTCGCTGAGGTTGGCAAGCGATTTAACCTCATCAAGCTGACGTTGGGCGAGGGCTTGCATCAATTCTTGGTGGAGTTCAGCCAGCACAGTAGTTATCCGTGCAATTTCTTTTTGCTTGTTTTGTGCCATCACCTTGTGGGTACTCCACATGGCGGCAAAAAATGAAACCCCGGCAAATAGGAGAAAGAAAATCCGCGCCCCCCATTGCACCGGATCGGCACGGAGTTCGCCCGAACCCAGCACCGACAGAGTTAGTACACCAATGATCGTCAGCGAAATCGCCAGGCTCCATTGGGCGACTGGTTTAAAGGGCGATGGGTCGTATACATTGGAGGGGCGCGTTTTTTGCACCAGATGAGTGATTAACCGCACACTGGTAAAAGTAGTGTGCAAATAACCGGCAATCACGGCAAAAACTAGTATCCCCAGAATGAAATAGAGTACATGATGCAGCAGCGGGGTATCTTCGATGAATAGAAAGCGGAAATGTTCCAAAAAGCCCAGCACAGCCCCAAACGCATAGATTGCCCATCCGATGCGCTGATGTCTGGGCGCGGAAAATTGGGCGAGCGCCGCTTCTACATCCGCGGTGTCTGTCAACGATTGCAGGTTTTTTACGACAGCCTCGAGTGCGGGTTTAGTGAAAAACCAGGCCGAAAGCAGAAAAGCGATGATCCATAGGCCTTGCTCTTTATAGGGTCTGATCGGCAGACCGCGCACAGCCATCGAAGCCGAGATCAGCACCAGCGCGCTGAGCGTCAGCCCGACGGTGAGTTGCATCCAGGCAGAGTGGCTATGCCCAACCAGAAAGGTAAGCAGGTTTACGGAGGCGGGCTGGTTTTCTTTTGTTGGCATGTGTGCTCCTCGCTTGGGCAGGATGGCGGTACTATTCGTTGCTGTCAAAGGCGAAAATCTGCCCTTGTTGATTGACAATAAAAATCCGGTTGCCGTTGATAGTCATGCCGGTTGGCGCGGCAATCTTACTTTGGAAACTGGACTCAAGCTCTCCGGTGCTGACCGCGTAGGCTCGCAGTTCACCGTTTTCCATCAGGATCAGGAGCCGCGCATCATCCAAGATGGGAGGGGTGATGAGGGGGTAATCGAGGTCAGCTTGCCATTGGGGGGAACCGTCGTCGATGCGCCACCCCATGAGCTGATTCTCGGCAGCGAGCAAGAGCAGATCGTCCTCGATGTGCATCCAGATGAGGGGTTCCGCAGGTTGCGCCTGCCATTGAATTTCGCCCGTGGCTGCATCCAGCGCAGTGAGTTGATTCTCTGAGTTGTGGACGACGACGCTTTCGGCATTTGCTGTAATAAAGAGCAGCTTTCCTTCCAGGGTTTGATTTGCCCATTGTTGAGTCCCTTCTGCGGCAGAAAGCGCATAGAGGGTGGCATCGCCCGGTGTGCTGCTGCCCACATAGAGCCAGTCTCCGCCGCGCGCTGCCCGGGTGAGGCTTGCGCTGCGAGATTCGAATTCCCATAACCCCGCGCCTGTAGCGGCATTTAGTGCATATACAATGGCATTTTGGGCGCTATTCTCGAAGGGTGTGGCGCTGACGAAGAGGATATAGCGGTCGAGCAGGGGGGCAGTTTGAGCTTCGCCACCGATGCCGATCTCCCATTCGGGGATGCCGCGCTTTTGGCTTAGCGCGAAGACGCGCCCGTCTTGGCCTGCCAGCGTCACAGCATCGAGGGTGGTGGTGAGGCTGCCGGACCAGAGTTGCGCCGGAGTATCCAGACGCCATTTTTCTTCGCCAGATATTGCATCCAGGGTGATCAGTGTTTGCCCTGCAGTAATCAGGGTGACAATTTCGTGAATACTTACTGGCGGCTGCAAAATCCTTTGTTGGGCATCAAAATGCCATATTTCATGCAAGGATTCAACCTTCAGGTGAACTTCGGGGGTCTGGGTAGTGCAACCTGTTCCGTTAATGATAAGTGTCAGGAGGGCAAGAAGAATAATCGTTTTGTTTTTCATGATTTGGGATTTTTACTCCGTAGCAACCTTCATTTTAACGCAGGATACAGGTCGCGTACAGGAGCATTGTCAGGTGCTTTCTGAGTGCTTATTCATGGCCGGTAAAAAAATCTGCGGTACAATATTTGTCAATTGCATATCCATGGACTGAGGTGCCCTAACCCCCGGATGGGTGGGCTTAAAAGCGAAGTCGGTGAGCTTGTTGAGTGTGTGCAGGCAAGTCCGGCGCTGTCCCGCAACTGTAAGAGCCAGTTATCAGTATTCAGTTTTCAGTAATTATATTTTGCTGACCACTGACCGCTGACCACTGATTCAAGCCAGGACGCCCGCCTCGGTTCCGTTTGATCCCAACCTCGAGGAAGGCTTTATGGAATGCTGGCACGCAAATCGTGCACGAAAGCCTCCGCCTCGAAGCAGGAGGTTTTTTTATTATCGTAAAATTCATTCGCTCGCGACCGTTTTTTGTGAATATTGTTGCGCTCCTGTTTGCGCTAATTTTCAGTATTGCTTTAGGGGCCGTATATATCTCCCCGAATAACGTGCTGCGAATTTTGATTGAACAGATTCCGGGGCTGGATATTCTCCAGGATTGGCCGGAGGCTTTTGCGACGATTATTTTGCGCGTGCGCTTGCCGCACGCCGCGCTGATTATGATCACAGGCGCTGCGCTGGCGGGGAGTGGAGCCGCATATCAGGGTTTATTCCGTAACCCATTGGCAGATCCGTATGTCATCGGAGTGGCATCTGGCGCGGGCTTGGGTGCAGTCGCGGCAATGGCGTTGCATTGGCCGGAAAACTTGCTGGGGTATTACTGGATTCCGGTGGGGGCTTTTGTAGGCGCGCTGCTCACCATTTTGGTGGTGTATAGTCTGGCACGCGTGGGCGGCCTGGTGCCGTTGACCACATTGATTCTGGCCGGGGTGGCAGTAGGCACATTCACTTCCTCCCTGACATCCTTCCTGATGCTAAACTCCGACGACCGCATTCATCGTGCCTTGTCATTCTTGCTGGGAGGGGGAACCATGTCGGGATGGCAGCCGGTATTAGCCTCGCTGCCTTATATGGCCCTGGGGGTGATCATGCTAATTTTAAGCGGGCACAGGCTCAATGTACTCCAGTTCGGCGAGGAACAGGCCCAGCAGTTGGGAATATCAGTGGAGCGCACCAAAATTCTGATCATCGTGACGGCCTCGCTGACTACCGCCGTAGCGGTGTCTTTTTCGGGTGTGATCGGCTTTATTGGCCTGATCGTGCCGCATCTGGTGCGTATGATCTGGGGCGCCGATTATCGCCGCTTGATTCCGCTCTCTAT
>JABGRQ010000125.1 GCA_018648225.1 Chloroflexota bacterium | reverse complement strand
GTAATTAGTCTGCTATATCCGCTCTTATATATTTTCAGTTCAATACTTACGATGGGGGGATCACTGGCCGTGCGCCTGGATTATGCACTCGAATATGTAAGACCAGCGACATTGGCGGTAATTAGCCCGGTGTTGATAGCCGCAGTGATGGCTCAGTTTGCCAAATTGGCTTTTCCTGAACAATGGGGCGGGCAGCCCCCGTGGCGACCTTCACCCTCTGAGAGCAGCCTGGAAGCACGTTTTACGTACACATTGCTGCCCCTGCTGGCGCTCTTGTTGCTCGTTTTCGTCATTGGCGATTGGATTATTGCCGGGAATGCTGCCCGCGAGATGTTGCAATCGCGTATGGCTGCCGCTACTGAAGTTGCCGCCGATGGTGTTCCATTTTTATTGAATACAGGGCAGAATCTAATTTTGCAGATTGCTCAAGAAATTGATCTGCAAGATGTTGATGACGAGCAATTGCAGCACAAATTATCGGTGGGGTATCAATCCACACCTTTTTTTCATCAGTTATATATATTAGATACTGAGAAAAAACCACTCACGGGATACCCGGCACAAGAATATGAAAAACTTCCCCAAACGGTAGAGGAATTGCTGGGCATCGAACTGGCATTCGATGGCATTCCGGTGCAGGTGTATATTATTCCTGATCCTGAGGGGCTGAATGCGACGCAAATATCTTTTATTGCTGCTATCTTCGATGATGAACAAATCGTCCAGGGGGCACTTTTGGGGCGTACCGATTTTAGTAGCAATCCCTTCGCACAGGCAATTTTTACGAATTTGAACAGCACCGCCGATTTAGACGGCGTTGGCCTTCTGGCGGATGAAAATGGACAGATTTTATATCAATCTGTAACCAGTTGGCGCTATCAGCGCTATAGTGGACAAATTAGCGATTCCCCGATTTTTTATGATGATTCCGCTCCGGATGGTACACATCATCTCATCTATGTGCGCCCTACCATCGGTCGGCCCTGGTTTACTGTGATGATGGTACCGGCGCGTGAGGCGCAACAATTGGCACTTAATATTGCTGCGCCGGTATTGGGTATGATTTTCTTGTTGGTAAGTATTGCGGCAATATTGATCCGTTTGAGTTTGCGGATGGTCACATCTTCACTAAAATCATTGACCACAGAAGCGGAGCGTATTGCACAAGGGCAATTGGATCATGTACTCAAACCGGCTGGAGCTGATGAGGCTGGGCGCTTGCGCAGTGCCTTTGAAAAAATGCGCCTTAGCTTGAAGGCGCGTCTTGATGAGTTGAATCGTTTGTTGCTGGTTAGCCAGGGGGTGGCCTCGCATCTGAATATTTCCGAAGCGTTACAACCCATTATTACATCAGCTCTTACGGTTGGGGTAAGCTCTGCCCGCATTGTACTATCGCCTGAAATCGTGCCGGATAGCGGCATGAAAGACGAAATTCCATCTCGCTACGGTGCGGGGAAAGATACGCAGCTATTCAGTTATTTTGATGATCAAATTCTGGCGTTGATGCAAACGCATCCCAAAGATCAAATTTTGCTGACGAACCCGATACGTACGCCATTATTGAGTTTTGGCACGGGCGCGCCACGTTTGGGAAGCATGATGGCGATTACCCTGCGCCATGAGCGACAATATTATGGTGTGTTATGGCTGGGGAATGATGCCCCCCACATCTTTGCAGATGAAGAAGTGCAATTCTTGTCAACATTGGCTGGTCAGGCAGCAATGGCTGCGGCAAATGCGCGTCTGTTTATGACGGCCGAATTTGAGCGCGAACGCTTGTCTGCAATTTTGGCATCCACGCCTGATCCTGTGCTGGTAACCGATTTTCACGATCGCCTGTTACTCATTAACGAACGTGCTTGGCAGACTTTGAATCTCGATGGCAAAGCCAGCATTGGCAAACCGGTTGCGGAAGTGGTGCAGCAACCCGAGTTGGCTGATTTATTATGTTTGTCGCATGATATTCAGGATTCTGTTGAAGTAGAAGTGCCCGACGGGCGCGTATTTATGGCGACCGCATCAACCATTCGAGTGGATGACCATAACATCGGGCGAGTTTGTGTCTTGAAAGATATTACCCACTTCAAAGAATTGGACGCACTTAAATCTGACTTTGTTTCAACCGTAAGCCATGATTTGCGCTCTCCGCTGACGCTGATGCGCGGTTATGCAACTATGCTGGAAATGGTGGGGGATCTCAACCAGCAGCAAGACGAATATGTTCGTAAAATCATTATCGGAGTTGAGAATATCACCATGCTGGTGACAAATTTGCTTGATTTGGGTCGTATTGAGGCCGGAGTTGGTTTGCAAGTCGAAAAGTTACTCGTGCGTGATATTGTAGATTGGGTTGTGGATGCTTTTCAACTTCAAGCTACACAAAAGCGCATCGAATTACGCGCCAATATCGCGGAAGAAAGTACCCCCCTCATCGATGCTGATCAAGCCTTGTTGCAACAGGCCCTTCACAATCTGGTTGAAAACGCGATCAAATATACACCGGATGGTGGCAAAGTAACCGTTCAGGTTCAGCAGCGCAATCAGGCCTTATTATTCTCCGTTCAGGATACTGGTATTGGTATTTCGCCGGTGGACCAACCGCTGCTGTTTGAAAAATTCTATCGCAGTTCCGAACGCAAGGCCAAGAGCCAGAGGGGTACGGGTTTGGGGTTGGCGATTGTGAAATCCATTGTTGAACGTCATGGGGGGAATATCAACGTGGAAAGTAAGTTGGGTGGGGGGAGTATCTTTTACTTTGAAATTCCCTTGCGCCAAGAAGCCAGCGAGTAGCCCAAAATACCCTGACTCATCGCCAGATTGGTGCCTTGACGATCGAGGGGGCTTCTTGTATAATTCCGTCCGCATGCAAAATAGTAATGAAGATAATTTTTCGGCGAGCGCCTGAGGTCAGAGAACTCATGCGCTTGCTTTTGTTTGCATATATGCAGCATACTTTTAAAAAGTAATTTTGTGATCCTCAGGAGGCGCGCGCTGTGGAAACTAAGGGGCTAGTATCACTTAGAATTGGATTAGCTTCACCAGCTACGATTCGTAGCTGGTCATACGGTGAGGTTCTAAAACCGGAAACGATCAACTACCGTCGATTACGTCCAGAAAAAGATGGTCTATTTTGTGAGGCAATTTTTGGGCCACAGCGTGATTGGCAATGTTACTGTGGAAAATATAAGAATGTCCGTTATAAAGGCATTGTTTGCGATAAATGTGGGGTAGAAGTTACCCGTGCTTCCGTGCGTCGAGAGCGCATGGGGCATATCGAGTTAGCTGCCCCGGTTGCGCATATTTGGTATGCCCGGCGGCTCCCTTCGCATTTAGGGCTATTGCTTGATATTTCTCGCCGCAATCTTGACCGGGTACTCTATTTTGCACAATATGTGGTCACTTATGTGGACGAAGATGCACGCCAGCGCGCCCTGAAGCGCCTGGAAGAAGAATATGCGGGTGGTGGCGGGGATGTCGCTGATGATACCAATACCCATTTAGAAGAATTGAAGCAGGGGCGTGATGATCTTCTTGATGAGCTGAGTGAGCGCGAAGAAGAGATCAAGTTGCGTTACGATGAATTGATTGCTGCTGAACTTGAGCCGATTATGCAAAAGGGGCAGCAGCTTGAAATGGATCTGCAGGAAAAGGTTGGACAGACTGAGCGCCGGGCGATTACCTTCCCGGGGACCGATATTGTAATTGTTGAAGCCGGCGAAGAAATTACCAATCAAAATCTTGGTAGTGTACAGCAGGTTGTAAAAGAGCGTCTCGAAGAAATCGAAAAAGACCTGCGAGAGCAGCGTCAGCGCGAATTGGAACATATCAAGCTGGATATGGCGCGCTTGCGGGCCGAGACAGAACAGAAAATCACCGGTATCCGCAGCGACCTTGAAGATGAAATCGTGGCTTCACGTACGGAGTATCGACGTATGCGCGACGAGTTGATGGATTTACAGCCGCTCACATATATGGGTGAATTGCGTTATCGTGAATTAAAATCGCGTTGGGGCCAGGTTTTCCAGGCCGATATGGGCGCGGAAGCCATTCTTGATATTCTGCGGCGCCTTGATATGGATACTCTGGTCGTTGAATTACGACATACCTTACGTACTTCTGGCAGCAAACAAAAGCGTATGAAGGCCACCCGGCGCTTGAAGATTGCGGAAGCATTTCGGCGCTCTGGCAATAAGCCGGAATGGATGGTGATGACCGTGCTGCCTGTTATTCCGCCCGACCTGCGCCCGATGGTGCAGTTGGATGGTGGCCGTTTCGCAACATCTGATCTGAACGACCTGTATCGCCGTGTGATCAATCGCAATAATCGCCTTAAGCGTTTGCTTGAATTAGGCGCACCAGATGTCATTGTGCGGAATGAAAAGCGTATGCTTCAGGAAGCGGTTGACTCGTTGATTGATAATTCTCAACGTGGCAAAGCGCGTTCGCGACGTGGCCGCCGTGAGTTGAAATCATTGAGCGATATGCTCAAAGGGAAGAAAGGCCGTTTCCGCCGTAACCTGCTAGGGAAGCGCGTGGATTATTCTGGCCGATCGGTGATTGTGGCCGGGCCGAAATTGCATATTCATCAATGTGGTTTGCCCAAAACAATGGCCCTGGAACTGTTCCGCCCCTTTGTGATTTCTCGTTTGGTGCAGAATGGTTATGCCACGAATGTTAAGGGTGCCAAGCGCCTTATTGAGCGCAGCCGCCCCGAAGTATGGGAAGCGCTTGAAGAAGCGATCAAAGAACGTCCTGTATTGCTTAATCGTGCGCCAACGCTGCACCGTTTGGGTATTCAGGCCTTTGAGCCGATTCTTGTTGAAGGCAAGGCGATTCACCTCCACCCCCTAGTTTGTACCGCCTTCAATGCCGATTTTGATGGCGATCAGATGGCGGTTCATGTACCGCTATCCGACAAAGCTGTTGTTGAAGCGCGTACTCTGATGCTATCAAGTCGCAATTTGCTCAAGCCTGCCAGTGGTGAGCCGATTGTTAGCCCCTCCAAGGACATGGTTTTGGGTGTGTATTACCTCACCAAGACAGATAACCGCTCGCATAAAGGTGATGGTAGAGCGTTCTCATCATTTGATGAAGTTGAAATGGTCTACCGTCTCGATCAGGTAGATATCCCGACCGAGATCAAGTTGTACACGAAAACCTGGTACGATGAAGATGGAAGTTGGCTCAAGGAACCGCAAGAGCGGTTGATTGATACAACGGTTGGACGGGTGCTTTTCAATCGGATTTTGCCGGATGGTGTTCACTTTGTCAACGAGACTCTGGAGAAAGGCGGCATCAAGGATTTGATTGCAGACATCTATGAGGTTTGTGGTGAAGAGGCAACCGTTAACGCAGCGGATGCCATCAAGGATATTGGCTTTTCTTATGCCACGCGTTCGGGTTTCACCATTGCAGTCGCCGACATAACCATTCCAGCAAATAAAGAAGAAATTATCAATAAAGCGTTGGAAGAAGTGGAAGTTGTTGAACGAAACTTCCGGCGTGGTTTGCTCACCGAGCAAGAACAACATGAACGCGTGATTGAAGTTTGGCAGAGTACAACATCGAAAGTTGGTAGCGCTGTACGCGAGTATATGGACCCGCACGGTGATTTGGCAACGATGGCAGATTCCGGGGCCACAAAAGGCGGCTTCGGGCAGCTTTCTCAGTTAGCGGGTATGCGCGGCTTGATGGCTGATCCCTCGGGGCGTATTATTCCGTATCCGATTCGTTCAAATTTCCGCGAGGGTTTGACATCCCTTGAATATTTCATCTCCTCTCACGGGGCTCGTAAGGGCCTCGCCGATACTGCGTTACGTACAGCGGATGCCGGGTATCTGACCCGCCGCCTGGTTGACGTCGCTCAGGACCTCATCGTCAATGCTGAAGAGTGTGAAACCACCAATGGGTTTACCCTCCGCCGGGCAGATGACGTTGCCGGTCAGTCTTTTGGCAACCGCTTGTATAGTCGGATTGTCGCGGAACGTGTGATTGATCCCAATACTGGCGAAGTGCTATTGGAATCAGGCGACCTGATTGACCGTGAAGAAACACGCGCAATTGTGAATGCGGGTGTTGAGAGTGTGAAAGTTTACTCGCCATTAACCTGTGAAATGGAGCATGGTGTTTGTGCCCGGTGCTACGGTCTCGATTTGGGGCGCGGGCAAATGGTCGAAATAGGCTCGGCAGTTGGTATTGTAGCGGCTCAATCGATTGGAGAGCCGGGTACACAGTTGACGTTGCGGACATTCCATACCGGTGGTGTAGCCGCAGGTACTGATATTACAACTGGTCTCCCGCGTGTAGAAGAAATCTTCGAGGCCCGTAAAGCCCCGAAAGGCGAAGCAGTGGTTAGTGAGATTGCCGGTGTGGTTAGCATTGAGCAATCAGAGCGTTACGATGATATTCGCATTGTGCGTGTGACGCATAGCGAAATGACGAGTGACGTGTATACCATCGCTGATGGTTGGGAAGTGGTTGTGAAAGATGAAGATGAGATTGACCGTGGGGATGCTGTTTTGGTAAATCTTGAAAATCGCGAAAATATTCTTACCACTGAACACGAAGGCCGGGTACGCATCGAGAATGGAAAAGTGATCGTTTCCCGTGAAATTCGAGATGAAGAAGAATATGAAATCCCCAGCAATGCTCGCCTGACCGTGAAAGAGGGCGAACGCGTTGAACCTGGTCAGTCCCTAACTGAAGGGTCTCTGAACACACACGACTTACTGCGCATTCGCGGTCGCGAAGTTACACAGATGTATCTATTGGCTGAAGTGCAAAACGTATATCGCTCCCAGGGTCAGAATATCCACGACAAGCACTTTGAGGTGATTATTCGCAAGATGATGTCTCGGGTTGTTGTTAGCAATCCGGGCGATAGCGAATACTTGCCAGGCGATGCCGTCAATCGACAAAAATTACTTGAAGGGAATGAGATTTTATTGCAAGAAGGTATGCGCCCCGCGAAGTATAAGGAAATCTTGTTAGGGATCACAAAAGCTTCCTTGAGTACAGATTCTTTCCTCTCGGCGGCATCCTTCCAACACACAATCCGCGTGCTGACACGTGCGGCTGCCAGCGGCGACGAAGATCCGCTGTATGGCTTGAAGGAAAATGTGATCATCGGCAAGTTGATCCCCGCGGGGACTGGTTTTGAACATGGGCCTTTTTCTCCAAAACCGCTGATTGAAGATTATAGTGATCTTCCCATTGCATCTATTGCAGATGAAGAAATGGACGCGATTGAAGATAACCTCGGTGATGATCTGGAGACTGAGATTTTGCCATCGGATTAATCCTTGCTCTGTTTAGGGGGCAAGGGATGTTTTGTGAAGAGTCCCCTCTTACTATAACCGGTAAGAGGGGATTTTTTTGTACATGTTATAATTACTGTACAAATGTTTCAATTATTGTAGTGGCTTTTACATTGAATCATGCGCGGACCAAGTCCCAGAATTGGGGGTGCGAGCAGGGTATTTGCCCCGCTCACACCCCCAATTTTGGCGTTCTTCTTCGTTATGATATTGTTTGAGTAAACTACTGTTGTATCTTGGACACTGGAGTCTTTTATGGAAATCGGCTTGGTTCGTAAAATTGACGTTGATAAAGAAATGCAGCAATCCTATTTGGATTATGCGATGAGTGTAATTGTCTCGCGTGCTTTGCCCGATGCGCGTGACGGTTTGAAGCCCGTCCATCGCCGCATTTTATATGCTATGCACGATATGGGCATCCGACCGGATACAGCGTATAAAAAATCGGCCCGTATTGTTGGTGAGGTATTGGGGAAATACCACCCTCACGGTGATATGGCCGTCTATGACGCGATGGCGCGTATGGCACAAGATTTTTCAATGCGCTATTTGCTTGTGGATGGGCAAGGTAACTTCGGCAGTATGGATGGCGATTCTCCGGCAGCGATGCGTTATACCGAAGCTCGTCTGGCCGCATTGGCTTCACATATGTTGTCGGATATTGATAAAGACACCGTCAGTTTTTCGAGTAATTTTGACGATACACTAAAAGAACCGAATGTGTTGCCCGCGGCATTGCCCAATTTGCTGGTCAATGGGATTACAGGCATTGCAGTCGGGATGTCGACCAGCATTCCGCCACATAATTTGGGGGAAGTTGTGGATGCGCTGGGTTATATGCTGGAGCACTGGAAGAACCTGGATGACGTCAGCGTGGAAGAATTGATGAAGTTTATCAAGGGGCCTGATTTCCCGACCGGGGGCATTATTGTAGATCAGATCGAACAAGGCGGGCTTCAAAAAGCGTATGGAACCGGTCGTGGTCGTATTCGCGTGCAAGCGCGCGCTCACATCGAAGAGATGAGCCGCGGTCGTAACCGGATTGTGGTTACCGAAATCCCCTATATGGTCAATAAAACCACTTTGCTGGAACGCATCGCCTCGTTAGCTCGTGATGAAAAAGTTGAAGGTATCGCCGACTTGCGCGATGAATCGGACCGCCAAGGCGTGCGCGTGGTGATTGAACTCACTAAAACCGCACTGCCCGAAAAAATATTGGAAGATTTGTATAAGTATAGCTCCATGCGCACCACTTTTAGTTTGATAATGCTGGCGTTGGTGGATGGCGAGCCGCGCATGCTCAATCTCAAACAGGCTTTGCGGGTGTATCTCAATCATCGTCAGGAAGTTGTTCGCCGCCGTAGCGAGTACGAGTTGGCGCGCGCCCGCAAGCGTGAACACATCCTCGCTGGGTTAATCATTGCCCTGGCAAATCTTGACGATGTGATTGACACAATCCGTCGTTCGCGTAATGTGGAAACCGCACACAAAAATCTTCGCAAGCGGTTCAAACTGAGCGATGTGCAGGCGCGGGCGATTCTGGATATGCCGCTGCGCCGCCTGGCGGGGCTGGAGCGCGCCAAACTGGAGCAAGAATATAAAGAAACCAAAAAACGCATAAAGGAATTGGTCGCGCTGCTTAAATCTCCGGTCAAGATGCGCGCAGTGATCTCAAGTGAATTGCAAAAAGTAAAAGAAGATTTCGATGATCAACGTCGTACACAAATTGTCTCGGTGAAAGGCGATCAGACTGAAATTCCGGTGCGTTTGAGTGATTTGGCTCCTGATGCATTGGTTTGGGTTTCGCTAACCGATGATGGCAAAGTTTCTCGCACGCGGCAAGATAACCGCCCGCGCATTAGCGGTAATTCGGCCCCGGAGCAATTAATTCGGGTCAATACACGTGATACGCTCTATTTTGTTACCAATGATGGGCAGGCAGCCTCACTGCCAGTGACATCGCTGCCCGAAACCGAAAAGCCTGACGACGGTGTGCCCTTCCATCAGGTATCGCCGCTTACGAACAAAGATCACATAGCTACGATTTTTGCCTTGCCGCCCAAAAATCAGCTTGCGGATGGCTGGTTTGTTGTTTCAGTTTCTCGCCAGGGAATGGTCAAAAAGAGCGCCGCAGAAGAGTTGCCAGGCCCAGCGGCAACGCCCTTTACGCTGGTACGCGTCAATGAGGGTGATTCGCTTGGCTGGCTGCGCCTCAGTGATGGGACGAAAGATATTTTCCTGGTTGCGGCAAGCGGTATGGCGATCCGCTTCTCCGAAGAAGATGTACGCCCGATGGGGTTGGTTGCGGCGGGCGTAATGGGTATCAAACTTGATTCGGACGATGAACTTGTTGGCGCGGATTTGTTGCCCCAGCGTGGTGAAATATTTTTGCTGGCTTCCAATGGGCGTGGCAAACGTGTAGGGCAAGCCGATTTTCCTGTTCAGGGACGTTATGGCAAAGGGGTGATTGCCTGGAAATTACCCAAAGGGGTACGTATATTAGGTTGCGCAGTTGGTACAAAAACGAAATCGATAACCCTGCATTTGAAGAAATATGCTGCCAAGATGATTGATTTGGGTTCTGCGCCGGTGCAAACCCGGGCAGCGACGCGTGGAAAAGAAGTCTATGAAATTCGTTCCGGGGATGAAATTTTAGCGGTTACTGTTCCCGAAGATTTACCACGCCCCCTGAAGAAAGAATAATGGCTCGTAACTGCTCAGGCTAACGCCTTCGCAGGGAGAATTCCGAAAAAAGGGGTGTGCGTTGGGGCATACGCCCCAACGCACACCCCTTTTTTCGGTCTCTTTTTTTCGAGGCTGAGCAGTCACAATGGCTCTATGAATATTTCACGCCAGTTCACCCTGCTTTTCGATTTTAAGAAACGGTAAAGTGGGAGTAGTGATACGTTATTTTCTCGCCGATCAACCCCAGGGTGTCGTTCCCGTTGTTCACATTTCCGGCATTACTGCGTGCCGCCCAGGAAAAGTGGCGTGAATTCCCCGTTCCCGAAAATCCGGATAATGTGAATGTGCCATTGGGCAACAATTGGCCGAAGAAGGTTTGATACCAGGCGCGAATGCGTTCTTTTCCTACAATCGTGCGTGCTGCAGTTACATGCACCGCCCGATCACTATATAATTCAACTACTTTATTGGCATCGCGCGTATTGAAAGCTTGAACCAGACGGGCGGTAATATCTGTTGGGGGCATTGAGCCGCTATCCCAATCGAAAGCGGCAATTGTATTCCAGGCTTCTCGTGAGGGTTTCAGCACGTTGCGGGCGTTATACCATTCCCAGAAGTTCGCCGCGCTAAGATTGAGGGCGCGCGCCGTTACCAAAAATTCCTGCATTTCAGCCGCAGTTGCCGACCATCCATGTTCGGTGAAGGCTGCCCCGGTGGGAATAATGGGTGGTCGATAGGGAAGACTCTGGAATTCTTGTATTGTACGGTTGAGTTGCGAACCCGGGTTGTGCGCACCAATCCAGTAAACCTGTGGCATGTTAATATCACATTTTTTGAGGAACTCATTCCAGGGAATGGGGTGGAGTGATGGATAACGATATGACGATAATGCCAGCGGGTAATTATTCCCTACGCCGCTGCGCAATTCGCTCATAAAAGTTCTGGCTGCACTGGTTTTGCCCGATTCTTTATAAGGCGCCTCAGCATCAATCACAAAGCCATCCAGATTGAGGTCGCGAATGCGTTTTATGGCGATGCGCGCTTCGCCTGAAGGGTCATTGCCATAGACATAATGCCAGCCCCAGGCTTGTATGCCCAGCGAGTGCAGCGCATTGACTAGTGGCGGTACCAGGTCTACCTGTTTGTTCCAGTCGTAGTTATAGGGGTAAATCCCACCGGCCACTTTGATGAGTACATGGCTCAGGCCCGCTTCTTGGGCTTCTAATGCGATCTGGGTAGTATTACCGCCTTCACAGTTTTTGATTTGCCAGAGGAAAAAGCCTTTGCCTTGTAAAGCCATAGATGAAACCTCCTTGCGGATTGTTATTACTATAGTTATAGCATATTTTCAGGGAACTCCTGCGGCTTGCTGAAGCACTGCTCGGATGGCAGCTTCTTGGGGTAGCAGTACCATGGCCCCGCCCGGAGTTGTCCACGGGATGACTTGCCCCGGCCCGATATAGTATTGTTGGATATTATCGGGATTGCCAATTTCGGCGGCCAGTGGCACCAGGGGAGCCAGGTTGATCCAGCGCAGATCTGAACTTACATTTTTATGATAAATGTCGTAGAGTTCATCGGCTTTTTGCAGCCCGTCCAAGCTTAACATGCGCAGCGCGATTGCCGAAATGACCTCTTGCTGGCGGCGGGTGCGGTCAAAATCGCTGGTGGTATAACGCGAACGAGCATACCATAGGGCGGTTGAGCCATCCATGTGGACAGTGCCCGCTTTTACTGTGTAATATCCAAACGCGGTGCGGTGGTCGCTGAGTGTTTGCCCTACCTGCACGTCAATCCCGCCCAGGCTGTCTATGGTTTGGATGAAAGCATCCAGACCGATCAGAATATAATGATCCACACTGACGCCGAAATTATATTCCAGTGTTTCGGCCAGGGTTGCAAAGCCGCCATAGTACATGGCGGTGTTAATGCGCTGATACACCCATCCTGGAATATAGACGTACAAATCGCGCGGGAATGAAGTCATGCTGACTTTCTTTGTACGCGTATTGATGCCGAGTAAAATGATTGTGTCAGTACGAAAACCGATTTCTCCGGGGCGCTGATCCGAACCGAGCAAGAGAATATTAACCTGCTCTTGCGGATAGTCAATTTCATCCGATGATGGAAAATCTTTGGTTGGTCGCGGAGTGGGAGGTGGTTCAGGTGTCGCCGTGGGGACTGGGGTGGGGAATGCGGTGGGGATGTACGTGGGGGTGGGAGGCACCGGCATAAAGGGAGTGGGAGTTGCACTGGCATCGGGTACGCTGGTTGCCAGCGAGGTAGCGCTCCCCTGGGGGGTAATTTGTGCTAATCCGCGCCCGCCCACACCGATTAAGCCCGTTGAGCAGCCCACCAATAGCAGCGCGAAGATAACAATCCAAAGAAAACGTTTTAAATAAACCATATTTATGGTGGGCTATCCCCCAGAAAGTTATGGCCCGGGTGATGATGTGAGCGTTGGTACAGGGGTATTCGTTGCCGTTGGCGGTACGGTTGTTGGCGTGGGTGATGCTGTTGGCAATGGTGACGCGCTGGCGGTGGGTGATGGCGGAGCCGTCGTGTTGGTGGCGGTGGGCGGTACCGCTGTAGCTGTTGATATTTTTGTTGCAGTGGGAGGCGCTACCGTTGCTGTGGGGGTAGATGTGGCGGTGTTGGTGAGGGTGGCGATTGCGTAGGGCACCAAAAGTTGTTGGCCCGCATAGATAGTGCTTGTATTCAAACAATTTGCCTGCTGGAGTTGGGCGACTGTGATGCCATGTGCGCTGGCGATTTTGAATAAGGTATCACCTGATTTCACCAGATAAGAAACCCAGCCGTAGCGGGGGGTGCAGATGGGCGGAATATTGGGCGTGGCTATCTTAGTGGGGGTTTTGGTTGCGGGGATGGGCGGTACGTAGAGCTTCGCGCCGCCGGGTAAACTCTCGCCAAGCAGGCAGTTGGCCTCCGATAATTCTTGTGTCGATGTATGGTAGGTTTCAGCCAAGCTCGCCAGCGTTTCGCCCGCGCCGATAGTGATTTGATTCCAGCCATCGGGGGCCGGGCAAGTTGTAGGGGGAATGCTGGTTGGTGTATTTGTAGGCAGCGGCGTAACGGAAGGAGTGTATGTAGGTTCTCCGGGCAAGGTAGTTGGTAGTGGGGTTGCCGTTGCGGTTGGCGTTGATGTAATGTTCAACGCGGTTGCTACTTCTCCCTCGCTGATCGCTAGAATTAGGCTGCCACCCAGAATGAAGGCAGAAAAAAATGCTGTCAATAGCCCTGCAATCAGTTCACGCCCCAGGTTCATTTTGCACGCTCTCGGGATTGTGGATTTTTGTTTGAGAGGGGCAGCAATACATTGAACGCAGAGCCTGTGCCGATTTCGGTATCTACCCAAATACGGCCCTGGTGGGCTTCGACCAGCGTTTTTGCAATCGATAGGCCTACACCGGTATCGCCAATCCCTTCGATCTCAGGATTGTCGGTGCGATACAGGCGTGAAAAGACGCGCGGTAGATCTTCTTTGGGAATGCCGCCGCCCTGGTCGGCGATTTGGATCAGGATGAAATCTTGAGCGCTATTCGAGACCTGAATTTCAGCTCGCAGGAAAATTTCTCCTTCAGCCGAAGAAACCGTTCCGGCATTTTGCAGCAAGTGGATGAGAATTTGCTGCAAGGCATCCCGATCGGCATGAACATGCGGCATCGGGTCGGGCAGGTCTACGCGCAAGCTGATTTTCTTTTCGCGCAGTTGTTGGCGGGTATCGGCGATGGCTTTGTCGATTGCATGGCCGAGATTCACAGCTTCTGGATTAAGTTTATATTGCTCTCCATCGAGTATCGTTACCCGCGCAAGATCATCCAGCAGAACCGCCATGCGCTCCGTTGAAACCTGAATGCGTTCGACAAATTTACGTTGCAATGCACCCAGAATGCCGATCGATTCACCCATCAGCAAATCGGTATACCCAACGATGGATGACATCGGTTGGCGCAAATCTTGTGCGATGGATGAAAAAACTTCGCTTTGCATCTCTGTCATGCCACTTGCCTGTTTTGGGTGTTCCTCTGTCGCTAAATCTTGTTGGAAACCACGTTTTTCCATTTCCACGATGTGGTTTTTTAGCCGTGAAATTTCCTCCAGGGATTGCTTGAGTTCCCGTTTGAGTTGCCCAGATGTGGTAAGTTCGTGTGTGTCGGCATCGCTAATCAGGCTTTCAACCATTTCGCCCAGTCGCCGGTTTTCAACTTGTAGCCGGGCAATCGTATCTTCGGTTTTCTTTAAACGGTTGGGTTGGTTTTCCTCTTTGTGAATTTTTGAGCTGGCCGCTCTACAGCGATTTCTTGCGGGCGTTCGTTTAATTCAATTTGCAAGGCTTCATTCTGCGCTTGCGCATTTTCCAAAAGTTCCTGGATGCTCCCCAGATTTTCCTGCGCTTTTTTCAGTTCATCGTGAAGCGTCTGGTCTTGTTGTGTTTGTTGCAAGATCGGGGCCACGCCGCGGGCGATTTGCTCGAGGTAATTCTGATCCTCGCGACTCCAGCGCCGGTCGGAATGAGGCGAGAGCACAATAAGTCCCAGGGATGTTTCCCCCTCCGGGGTGGAGACGAAACCAGCTAAAAGGTGGCCGGTGGTCCCCAGGCCGAGTTTGTCTCCGAGGCTGGATAAATCTTGCGAAGTGCTGCTGGCCGGTAACCGTAATGGGCGGCATTTGTTCATCGCAGCCGTCAATAGGGGAAGCTGATCTGAGTTGAGCGCCATCCCCGGTAAAACTTGCTGTTGGATAAGATCATAGCCGCACAAAATGGTCACTTGCCCGCGAAGGTCGGGCGGGTAAATGATGAGACAAATATCTGCCAGCATTGTTTCGGCAATCGCGCGGGTGATTGCCTGACACCGTTTGGGCAGTGGCGCATTATCCATCATCGCCAAAATCATACTAAATCGGGCCGGGTCAATGCCGTAACGAGGCCGTTCTTGAATTGTAGGCCAGGCAGCGGTTTGTTTTGGTGCCTCTGTCAAGGAGAGACGGCCATCCTGAGGAGGGCGCGCAAAGCGCCTCGGCAGTGTGAATAGCAGCGGATACGCTGCCATTTGAGCCAGGCGTACAAATCCGGGAAAATCACTTTCGGTGAGCGGGGTGGTGAGATGAAGGCCGTGACCAATTGCACTGATGAGCAACATGCTCAATCCATACGGCCAGCCATTTGGGCGGCGAATGAGCAATAAGGCTATGCCGAACAGAATCAGCATCAGTGCATAGAGTTCCCACCCTGCATCCAGCCACAGAACATTAAACGTTGAAGTCGTATAATGATCGGCCCACCACACCATGCTCAGTGCTGCGGCAATTAGGGTCAGTACGCCGAATAACCCACTGGCAACATCGGCCAGGCGCACAGGTTCAGGAAAAACCCACAGCCAAAGAATGATGAGCAAACCAAGCAACGTGGCCGCGCGGTCGAGCATGGGTAAAATAATGTGGGGGTTTGCCAACCCTTGATGGGTAAGCCCCGCGCTGATGAATAACACAAAGCGAATCCCAAGCAACAGCCCCAGCCCAATTACCGTCCGGCGGCCTTGTGGGAATTGGGTATCACGCCATGTGGAAAGGGCGGTCTGCAACGCCCCAGCAATCGAGAATGCCAAGGCCATGTGGTAAATCAAATTGCCGGGGTATGTCGTTATTGTAATTAAAATTTGTTGTATAGTTGTGCCCATATCAAATGCCCTCGCCCAGAAATTATAGCACGCGAAGCTCGAAAAAAAATGTATGTACAAGAACAATGCCAGGGTGACAAAATCAGCTTTTACACTCAGTCCGTCGCGACTTCACGAAAGTTTGTGCAACCAGATGCGTTTGTGCCTATGTTGGCTGCCACAGGAAAAACAAATTCCGTTGACAAAACGCTGAAACGGAGTAAAATAGCGCCTGTGATACGCCGAAGTGGCGGAATAGGCAGACGCGCTACGTTCAGGGCGTAGTTCCCGTACGGGAGTGTGGGTTCGACTCCCACCTTCGGCACAAGCTCTTGATTGCAAAATCAAGAGCTTTTTTGTTATGTTTTTCGCGCGCAAAAAGGCGAGTCAGGGTATCATTTGTCTCTCGCTTAAGAAATCAATTGGAGTAGCACTGTGTTTACACCCGAAAAAATCAACGAGTGGCTCAAAGAAGTTGAAGAACGCCCAAGTTCTGCTCAAATTATCATTCAATTTATTGCCAACCGCCTGAACGACCTGAGCGAATGGAATGAAAAATTGCGCGCCGAGAATATCGCCCTGCGCACGAGCAAGAAGGTAGCGAGCTACGAACGCCAGATTGCCCACCTGCAATATCAGCTTGATTTGATCAAACGCCAATATGGCGGACAGTTGCCAGCCACCGAGCAGATTGAAATATCCAAAGCACCAGAAGAAACTCAACGATTATGCGTGTTGATCTACACCCGCGATGGGCGTTTGCTGCGTCTCGAAGTTGCTCCTGCTGATTTGGCAAACGGGCGCACAATCGGGACTTTGAGTGGGTTGTCATTTCCCGATGAATCGCCGCGTCTTTTGGTGGTTCCAGCCAATGAAGAACTGCTCCTGGTGTTTGCATCAGGTCGTATCGCAGCGCTGCCGGTTTCGAGTGTGCCTGTTCAGGCTGTGAGCGCGGATGTTCCTCTGGAATGGGAACAAATTTCCATCCCCAATGCCCCTGTTGCGGGAGATACTCTATCATCCCTGACGCCCATTTCCCGGTTGGCTCTGGCAGATTATTTTGTCCAGTTTAGCCAGCGCGGGTTTATAAAAAAAATTCGTATGGCGTTAGCTCCATCTATTTTGGAAAATCGCTATATTGGCACTGGCGCGAATATCTCACATGACCGCCCCTTTGATCTGGCACTGTGCCGCAAAGACGAACGCTATGTATTGGTTAGTCGAGATGGTTATTTGCGATACACTCCGGTTGACGCGTCGCCTTATGCCATTGTTGAAGCGATTCGCCTCAAACCTGCCGACCGCCTGGTTGCAGCCGTTGCCATGTCGCAAGAGAAGATATTATTGGCGATGACACAGATTGGCAAGGCCATTCAGCACACAGAAGATACCCTGGAGTTGGTCGCGGATTTGGGGCGCGTGGGCAAGGCGCTCTACTCCAAAACGCGTCGCGAATCCGGAGTGCGCGTGGTGGGAGCTGCCGCGGTGGCAGAATCCGACTGGGGCCTGGCAATCCACGCCGGGGGTCAGATCAGCGTCCACGCCGTTTCACAGATCCTCGCCAGTGGCACCATCCCCGTTGAGGGCGAATTGCTTTCCTTCACTGCTTTTTCCGGGCAAGGAAACCCATGAGCCTGAAAATCGGACTCGATTTTGGCACATCCAACTCTGGCGTTGCTATCAGTGATGGCAATGGCGTGCGTTTGTTGCCGATTGACCCCGGCAATTCCATCCCCGAAGTGGTTAAAACCATCTTGTATGTCACGCGGGATCACCGAACCTATATCGGTCAGGAAGCGATTGAGTTGTATTACCAACATAATGTCAACCGCGTGCGGCGCTACGAGCGCAGGTGGGCTGGGGCGCTGCGTGTGATCGCCTCTGAAGTTGATTATTTGCACGATGTTTTCGTGAGTGTGGATGTGCTCAAACCGGGGCGCCTGATGCAATATCTAAAAACTGCCTTGCGTAAAAGCGGCGGGGTCAGTGATATGGCGGGTACGCTGATTTTCGAGCGCTATTTTAGCGTAGGTGAGTTGATTCAATTCTATTTGGGCCATCTGAAAAGCAGGGCGGAAGCAATTTTGGGTGAAAGAATTACCGGTGTGACCCTGGGCCGCCCGGTGAAATTTTCTGAAAGCCCTGCTTTAGATCGCCAGGCTGAGGATGTACTGCGCCGGGCTGCTTATGATACCGGTTTTGAGATTGTGGATTTTGAGTTGGAACCCATTGCCGCGGCGCTGTTCTATGAAAGGTCGCTGAATAAGCCCGAAAATGTACTGATCTTCGATTTTGGCGGCGGTACGCTTGACATCACAATTATGCGTCTTGGCGACAAGGGTAAGCGCCGGGTGTTTGCCAATGGCGGTATTGACATAGCCGGAGCCGACTTTGACCGGGCAATCATCGAGAAACGCCTGTTACACCACTTTGGACAGGGCCAGATTCAGCACATGCCCGAAATTACCGAACTGATTGAAGCTGTACCGGATTGGATGGCGCTGCCCGATTTGAGTACTCCGGTGATCAACAATTATCTGGAAAAAGCTATCCAGCGCGGCACTGCACCCGTGCGCATGAAGACGCTGCAATCCCTGATTTTCAACGACCTGGCCTTCCCTTTTTATAATCAGGTAGAGATGGCAAAAATGGCTCTCTCAGAGGAAAGCGCCACGGTGATTGAATTGATTGGCAAAGATTTCGATCTATGGGAATTATATACCCGCACACAATTTGAAGCCGATATTTGGGAAGATTATCTGCAAATTGAGCAAATTTTGCGAGATACGCTCGCGGCCTCAGGGTTGAGCGCAGCGCAAATAGATGCTGTGGTCAAAACGGGGGGATCATCGAATATTCCCGCGTTTTCCGAGATGTTGGCGCGTATCTTTGGGGAAGAAAAAATTAAGCAGGCAAATGTGTTCAGCAGCGTGACGGCGGGTTTGGCGATCCGGGCACAGGAAGATGCTTAAAAATAAAAATGTATCGATTAAAGCAACCGATACATTTTTATGGGGAGTGGAGATGGCGGGAATCGAACCCGCGTCCGAAAGATTAGAACCTCGAACATCTACGAGCGTAGTCACATGTTTGTGATCGTTGAGTGGCCTACAGGTGACCAAAGCTCCAACTCAACCAGCCATTGGAACCCGAAAGTCCCGCTTAGGCGTACTTAATGGCGTCGTACGCGGCACTCTGGCTTTTGTGTCGTCCAGCCTGCCCCCGGCCAGAGGGCGGTGATCGGTGGACGTGACCCGTTGGGTCAGTTTGCGCTCAGGCGCTCACTGCATTAGGCAGCGAGAGGAAGAGCAGCATAGTCAGTGCGATTGGCACTTAAAGTTTTTGCGCTGATTTTCCGAGTTCGGCGCCTCTCGGCTCGCAGTCCGGGCACAGCCTCCTCCGTCGAAGCCTGTCATCCCCGAGTTGCGATCATTATAACATGGGATGAAATATAAAGGCACATGATATACTTCATCATATCCTTATTTAATTTTGAAGCAGAAAAGGGTGTGCAGGGGGCTGCCCCCTGCACACCCTTTTCTTGTAATAATAGCAGCTTTTCTATGCTGAGTAGAAACTTTTTTATCAGGATGGTGTTATGTTAGGTAACTCCACAACTGCGGAACGATGTTCAACTCTCACAACATACACGGAGTTTAGTGATGATCAGGTCGTGGAGCGCGCTTCCCTGGGTGACCTCCAGGCTTTTGGCGAATTATATGATCGGTATGTTGAGCGAATCTACAATTATATCTATTTCCGCACAGGCAATACTTTTGACGCGGAAGATTTAACGGAGCGAGTATTTTTTCGGGCAATTCAACATATTAAAAAGTATGAAAATCGCGGCTTGCCCATCGCTGCCTGGCTATACCGAATTGCACATAACCTGGTGGCAAACTGGTATCGGGATAACAGCCGCCGTCAGGAAATACCGCTGGATGTATTTGAGTTTTCGCTCACATTTCCTGGCGATTTGCCTGAGACAGCGATGCTCAAAGCTGAAGAACAAGATGATTTGTTGTATGTCATTCGCCAATTGCCCGAAGAGCGCCAACAATTGTTGATCTTGAAATTTGTTGAGCAGCTTACCAATGCAGAAATCGGCCAGATTATGGGACGCACGGAAGGCGCGATTAAGAGCCTTTATCACCGCACATTATTGGCCTTGCGAAAAGAATACAATATTGTTGGTGTTGAATAAGGAAAACAATATGTTGCGAATTGTATTAGATACCGCAGGTGATATTCCACAAGCGTGGATTGATGAATATGAAGTGCAAATGATTCCCATTAATATCCATTTTGGGGAGCAAATTTTTTATCAAGGCATTGATCTTGATAATGAGGGTTTCTATCGCTTGGTTGATGAATCGGGTGTGATCCCAAAGACCAGCCAACCCACCCCCCAGCAGTTTAAGACATTTTATCGTCAAATTGCTGACCCTGGGGATACGGTACTTTCCATCCACGTAACCGGCAAACTCTCTGGCACAATGGCCTCCGCCGAGATGGCCGCGCGTGAACTCGACGGTGAGATTAATGTGATTCCCTTTGATTCTGCCGCAGGCTCGGCGGCGCAAGGCTACATGGCTAAGGAAGCCCGTTTGTTAGATCATGCCGGCGCTTCGATAGAGAGAATTGTCGAGCGGCTTGAGCATATACGCGCCAATATTCAGGTAATTCTCACCCTTGATACACTTGAATATGCCCGCATGAGTGGGCGCGTTAAAACGCTTCAGGCTGCGTTGGCTTCGGTGTTGAACGTTAAGCCAATTGTTCTGTTGCAAGAAGGTGTGCTGGATATGTTTGATAAAGTTCGCACTCGCGGGCGATCGTTGGAACATGTACTCTCGTTAATTAAAGAGCGGATTGGCGATCGCCGTGCGAATGTAGCCGTCGTGCATGCTCGTGATTTGCAGGCCGGTGAGGCATTACTTAAGCGAGTACAGGAAGTACTCCATTGTGAATCACTCATTCTCACAGAGCTATCGATTGGGATTGCCGCAAATCTTGGCCCTGGGACCGTGGGTATTATTGCTTATCCTGTTGAATAAGTAGGTAGAAAATGAATTTTCTAAAGAGAAAGAATAAATATATTGAAATATTGGCTATCGAAGCGTATTTGAAGACTGCATTGCACCCCATTATGCCGCGTCAGGCATTTGTGAGCGGCTTGCGCGAACGCCTGATGGTTCAGGCAGCGAGCGCTGCTGCCCCTGAGTTGATCATCCGTGAGGAACCGCGTAATGTATCCCGCGGTTGGATTTTGGCTGGTGGGGTATTTGGCAGTCTGGTGATGCTGGCTGTCAGCATCCGTGGGTTGATTTCGATGTTTGGAGTAGCCGGGTCATTGCTTAAGCGTTTTGGCACTGGTGAGCATGCTCGAGCTTCACAGCTAGCGCATTAACTTTAAACGAATCAAAAAAGGCGTGTGTGGAATTTTCCTGCACACGCCTTTTTTTGTTAATCGTTACGTTTTCCGGGGCTTATATAGCGCGTTTTTTTGAAGGGTTTGATTTGATCGCCAATATTATCTTTTAGCACATGCCCGGATTCGTGCATCAGCGTATCATGGTTGAAATCATTGAGCTTGGTCATGCTGGCAAGACAGGGAAAATGATGGTGCAGCAACCCGGCTTTTTCTTCAGCTTCATCCACTGAGGTTCCAACTAGGTTTTCAGCAACGTGCCGGGCGCAGCCGCAGACGGCATCGCGAGTCACCTGGATGGTAGCAACCGTTCGGGTATCTGGATCAACTTCGAGATGGAACGTCGGCTTGCCAAAATAGCGCGCGAATTCTGAAATATGTGCGTCCTCATATTGAACACGATCACGCCGGGTGATTCCATAATCCGTTTCTGTGAGCGAGCACAAGGGTTTGGGGGTTACGCAGGTTACATTGATGCGTTCCAGCCAGCCGATTAATTGTCGAGCGAGTCCGCGGGGCAGCCAGGTTTCATCGTCTACGGCGACCAGCACGGAGCGCGCTCCGGTCATTTGGGCGATGTCGGGCAGCAGTTCGGCTACGCTTTTGTGCTCGGCAAAGGAAAGAATCAAATCGCTTTGTGGCAGGCTTTCGGGGATGTGATCTTCAGGGTAATCGATTACCAATGGGAAGGTTTTAGGGGCTTGCCAGGTTTCGATTTGCCAATTTTTTTGGGCATGTTGTTTAAGATTGGCGATGTGCCGTTCTCCGTATTCGCCGTTGAAAATCGCTAGAATGCGCATAAAGATTCTTCTCACTTTTTTGGGATGGGATGCTCTATTGTACTCGATCCGGAAAGGAAGGCGCGAAGACGCGCACAACCCCTGGGGTGGTTGGCTGAAACAGGTTGATTCTGCGCCCAGGGGTTGGCTGAATTTTCAAAGCGCTAGAAATTTAGGGACTCCAGTCGGGGAAGCCATCGTAGTATTCGTCATTGGTAAGTTGTATCAGTTCGCTTCCATCTGCATTGACGATCCACAGATCCCAGTTGCCGCTGCGATTGGATGCGAAGACAATGTTCTCCCCATCGGGCGAGAATGCTGGGGCTGTATTTGAGAATTCGTCGTCGGTGAGGCGCACAACGCTGTCAACAGCTCCATCTTTGTTAATCGTGTAAAGATCCGTGTTTGGCCCCTTGCCAGATACAAAGACAATCTGTTCGCCATCGGGCGACCAGGCCGCCCCGCTGATTGGATCGTCTCTATCCGTGATCTGAGTGACTTCACTCCCATCCGGATTCATGTAAAAAATTTCCATATTACCGGAACTATTAGATATGAAAAGAATCTGGCTGCCATCGGGCGACCAGCGCGGGGTGTAGTCAATGAAGTCAGGCGCATCCAGCAATTCGGATAGTTCTTCATCGGCCAGGTTCCACACATAAATATCGGGCGTATCCTGTGGCTCGTTTTGATGATCGGACTGGAAGACCAACTGGCTGCCATCGGGCGCCCAATCGGGGTTGTTGCTGCGGAAATCGGTCACCTGAGTGAGGTCTGTACCATCAGCGTAAACGGTGTATAGATTCCACACACCCGCCAAAGCGAAAGCGATCTGATTGCCATCGGGCGACCAGCTTGGCAGAATTGCAGCATCAACGCCCGTGTTGATCGGCGTGATTTCGGCGCTTTCGGGGTCAATTAAATAAAGATCAAGTTTGTTGGGATCCTCCCCGCGATTCGATGAAAAAACAATTCGCGACGGGCCGTCGTAGGCGACGACGGTTGGGAGCGGTTCTCCTGCGGGGGTGGGTATCTCTGCAGGGCTATCGTAGGCGGTCAATAGTATGCCCAGCATCAAAACAATGCCAATCGTGCGTCGTTTCATGAGTTTCTCCTTTGCATGATCCTGACTTGTGAGTATATTCTGGAAATTAAAAAGCTGCCAGATTCTTTGGCAGCTTTTCGATGGAGTTAGCGATGCAGCAGATATTATCTGTTCGATGAAGAGTGCTGCCAACCTTCTATGTGATTATAGATGCAATAATTTTCCGTGTCTATCCATCTGCGGTATGAGCGCGGACAGCCTCAATAGCAGCCTGGATTTGCGGGAAGTGGCTGCGCGTGTGCAGAGCAAACCCATACTCTCCGACATTTTGTACTAATTCCATAAGACGGCGTTTGTCGGCGATGAACTCATCTGGCAGTTCTCGGACTGCTGCCACAGTAATCGCTTCGCAGCGTTTGAGTTCGGCAATTAAATCGGGCAGGGAATATGCATTGGCGATGGCAGTGTGCATTCCCAGATCGTTGTGGAAACCTCCGGTACGATAGTTTCCGATAAAGCAGGTGATTGCCAGATGCAGCCAGCGTTCAGAATAGATCAGGTGCGCCAGAGTTTCTTTTGCGCTCCATTCCTCAGGGGCCGGACGTGCTGCGGCTTCTTTTTCGCTGACTCCCTTGAAGAGCGCGTTTAACTCGGCATCCACTTCTGCGTAGATTGCGGCGGTTTGTTGCGCAAGTTCTGCCGCAGATGATGGCAGTTTGGGGGCTGGACGCCCGGAGAGTACCATTTCTACAGTCTTGGCTTCACTCCCGCGGTAGAAGACCACATCTACCCTTTCACCGGCCTGTTTGCCAGCGATGGCCTTGCCAAAATCAGGGAAGGTTTTTAGTTCGTGGCCATTAATGCTAAAAATTACGTCATTGCCTTGTAAACCGGCGGATTCTGCCGACATGCCTGCCAACACGCCGCTGATGCGCACGCCAGTTTCAATCGGTAAATCCAACTCCGCGATCATCTTCTCGTCCACCAGTGCGGCAGGGAAAACGCCCAACATGGGGAGGTCAAAAATGCGTTTGTCCAGACCGGTTTCGAGTACCGATTTTAAATTTGCCAGGGCGCGCTGCCATCCATCACGGATTTGTTTTTCGTTGTCGTCCGTCCAGAGGGCCACTTTTCCCACGCCCTTGTGTTTGATTTTTACATGGGTGGCGTTGTCTTTTTCCGCGAGTGAAAATATTACCTGCGTGGCTTCCGGCTCTCCCTTGCCAAACCATACGAGTTTAATTTTTTCATCTGGCTTACATTTTTTTACTGTTCCAACAGCATAATACCCCGTATTCCACCAGGCATAAAACCGGCCGCCCTTCGTGGCATTAATTTCGGCGAAGTCAGCAAACCAGCTTTGAAGCGCGGCTGCATTTGTCAGCGCCCGATAAACTTGATCTGCCGGGGCTTGAATAGTTTCTTCAAATTTCAGGGATGGGGATTTGGACATGCGATTACTCCTTTGGGCGAAAAACTTGACGATAAAAATATCCCGAAAATTGGGGTGTGGGGGGCGAAGCCCCCCACACCCCAATTTTCGGACATCTCTTGTTAGCATGGGTAAACCTTTACTATTATAGTACGGTGGAGCAGCGGGCGAGGTTCAAGTTGGCGCGCCGACAAGCGGCATTAGTTTATCTCGAGGAGATAGGCAACCAATTGGCGCGCTTCGGCGATCAAATCAATCTGGGCGGGTAATCTAAATTCTTCGTTGACGCGTAATATCAAGTGTTGGGCAATTTCTCGAAAGCGTGGCTCAATCTCGGATGCCGACGCTAAAACTTGCAGGCGATCATAGGCGCTGGGGCCAGGATCAGACATTGCGTGAACGCGAAAATACTCCCCGGCAGCGATGCCAGCCGCGCGGCGCGCACAGACCCTTGCCCGGCCCTCATTTCCCGCTTGTCGTGATTTTTCTGCCGTTTGGAATTCTTTTTCGATGCTGGTGTAGATATTCATCGCCACCCTTTTTTGTGACTTTTCCCCACCGCAGGCGGGGGATGCCAAGGTGGTGGCTATTTGGGAACAACTCTTTTTATTTTGGAGTCAGTCGCCCGTAGAGTTGATTTTGCTCTTTCAGGCGGACGGCTAACGATTTCGTCAACGCGCTGGGTTTCATGCGCCACTCCCAGTTTCCACCCAATGTGCTGGGGAAGTTCATGCGGGCGCGATTATCCAGGCTGAGTAAATCTTGCATCGGCGCCAGTGCGAACACAGCCACCGATCCCCAGGCGGCGCGGATCAAATCCCAGGCAATATCGTGCCCGGCGCGGGCCAGGTAGCGCCGGGCGAAATCGCTCACTTTTTCGTCGGCGCGCTGATACCAGCCCAGGACGGTATCGTTATCGTGGGTGCCCGTGTAGACGACGGAATTGGGCGTGTAATTATGTGGCAAGAAGGGATTTGCGCAATCGCCGTCAAAGGCAAAGACCAGGATTTTCATGCCGGGGAATCCAAATTTTTCACGAAGTTCGTTCACATCGGGGGTGATTTCACCCAGGTCTTCGGCGACGATGGGCAACTCTCCCAGAGCGGCCTCAACGCTTTGGAATAGCGCGTCCCCGGGGGCGGGTACCCAGCGTCCATTGATAGCGGTTTCTTCGTCACCAGGAATCTCCCAATATCCGGCGAAGCCGCGGAAGTGATCCAGACGAATAATATCCACCATCGAGAAAATCGCTGTGAAGCGTTCAATCCACCAAGCGAAGTTCTGGCTTTGGTGAATATCCCAACGATAGATGGGGTTGCCCCAACGCTGCCCGGTGGGTGAGAAATAATCCGGCGGCACTCCGGCGACGACCGTTGGTTGCCCGATTTCGTCCAGATAGAATAATTCGCGGTTGGCCCATACATCGGCGCTGTCGTGGGCAACGAAGATGGGGATGTCGCCCAGAATTTGGACACCGTTCTGATTAGCGTAGGCGCGTAGCTCGTTCCATTGTTGGAAGAACAGGAACTGGAAATAGGTGTGGCGCTCGATGGCTATGGCATACGCCCCGCGAAAATCTTGCAGGGCTTGTTCGTCGCGATCGCGCAAGTGTGCAGGCCACTCAACCCAAGAATGGTTTTTCTGGGTTTCTTTAATTGCCATGAAAAGCGCGTAATCGGCCAGCCAATGGGCCTGCGCGGCTTGAAAAGCTTCAAATTCCTGTTGTATCTGAGTCGATGGATTATTCTTGAAACGGATGAAAGAACGTTCTAAAATACCGAGTTTGTAGGGGATTACTCGGCCAAAATCTACCTGTTCAGCAGGTAAATTAGGCGCTTCGATAATGTCGTCGCTGTGCAAAAGCCCATTTTTGAGCAGCGCCTCAGGGCTGATGAGGTAGGGATTCCCGGCGAAAGCTGAAAAACATTGGTAGGGTGAGTCGCCATACCCGGTTGGGCCGAGCGGTAGGATTTGCCACAAGCCGGTTCCGGTTTCTGCCAGAAAATCGATCCACTGTTGGGCTTGGGGGCCAATATCGCCAATGCCATAGGGACTGGGCAGGCTGGATGGGTGCAATAATATACCTGAGGCGCGTTGAAAGCTCATTGTGTGGGTCTTAGTACGGGTTGGGGTTTTATTCTTGCGCCGGTCAGGAAGCCTTCGGGTAAGGGGATCGGCTCGTATTGGGCGCTGGTGCCGATGGAGCCAACGGAGACGAGATAGAGTTGGGTGGCGGCTCCAGCCTCGTAGGGTTGGTGCGCAAAGATCAGGTAATGTCCATCGGGGCTAAACGCGGGATCGCGATAACAGCATTTGCCGTTGATCGGATTGATTTGTGTATCGGCGCGGTGCAGATTGGAGTTGTAAAGATAGAGTTGTCCGAAACCGTCATTACGGGTATAGCTGGTGATTGCATACAGGTAATTGCCATCGTAGCCAAAATTCTGAATATAGGGGGTTTCCTTGAAATTCTCCATATCAAACCTTGGCGGCGGAAATTCGTCAAGTAGATCAGGCAAAACCTGGCAACTGCGGGTTTCGTAAATCTTAATCAGATCGCCCTGCACGCCGTTGAGCGCGGCCAGGAGCATAATCGACAAACGTGAACCATCTTCCGACCAGCGAACCACTTTGGCGTGAATAATGACCTCGGCGCCACTGACCATCGGAGCATAGGTCTCGCATTCGCTCATCGCGCGTAAATCGGATGAGAAGCGGGCAACCTGGAGCTGTTCTTTGTCGAAGGGGATAATATATAATTCGCGGTTGATCGCGATGGCGGCTTGTGTGCCATCCGGTGAAATAGCAAAGGATTCAAGTTCGCTGGCTGTTTCAAAGCAGGCAATATAATCCAGGCGTCCCGTTTCATACTCGGCCAGCCAGATGCATTTGCCAGAAATATAGGTCAGGGCTGAGCCGTCAGGCATCCAGGAAAGGTCTGCTTTTTCAGTGCCATCAAACGTAATTTGTTCCAGATCGCTGCCATCCACATTCATCACCCAGATATTATTAGCATCGATAAAAGCGATTTTATCCGCGCCACCCAGGGTGGGTAGTTCGGGCGCGGGGGTGAAGGTGGGTTCGGGTGTATCCGTTGGCGGGGCAGTAGTTGCTGTGACTTGTGCAGGTTCTGGTGTGCTGGTCGCTAACGCAACGGCGGTTTCACTGGTGGGGCTAACATCTTGCAGCGGTGCTTCGGTGGTCGCGACTGGTTCAATTGCAGCCATTGTTGGGGATGCCAGCATTGCCAGAGGGCCTTGTCCGCGATAGCCCATAAAAGCAGTTGCCAGAAGGATAGCTGCGCCAACGCCGAATAGCAGGAAAGCGCCAACCGCAAAGGGAAGCAAATTACGTTTAGGTTTAGCTGCGGCTAATGGAACTGGCGTAGCAAACGGGGGCGGTGTGTGGGGAGGCGGAGTCGACGGGGGCGGAGCAATTTCCGCGGTGGCTTGTGCACTGATGCGTGTCGCCGCGACTACGGGAGTTGCTTGCAGGGTGGCATGTCGCTCGCCGCGCAATGCCAATTGCAATGCCTCCGACATTTCAACCGCATTGGCAAAGCGTTCATCAGGGTCTTTGATGAGCAGTTTTTGCAGCCACAGATCAATCTCAGCGGGGATCTCCGGATTGAGCGTTGTAATATTAGGCACAGGCTCTAGAATGTGCATCATCATTACTTTAGCCGGAGTTGTGGCCTGGAATGGTGTATGCCCTGTAAGCATATGATAGAAAATAATCCCCAGCGCATATAAATCGCTACGCCCATCCAGCCCTTTTTCACCCTGAACTTGTTCGGGACTCATATAAGCGGGTGTTCCGATGATGTTTTCCCCCGTTAGCGTGTGCCCTCCGTGTGCCAGACGGGCGATTCCAAAATCAGAAAGATAGGCATTATTATATTGGTCAAAGAGTATATTGCCGGGTTTGAGATCGCGGTGGATAATGCCTTTGGAATGTGCGGCTTCCAGGGCATCAGCCAATCGGAGAATAATTTTTCCGGCTTCCTGATAGGATAGTGCGCCTTGTTTGAGTTTGTCCGACAGATCCCCGCCTGACATCATGCGCATAACAATATAGGGCTGCCCATCATCCTCGCCGAAATCGTAAACCGGCACAATCGCAGAGTGTTCCAGCGTGGCGACAGTTTTTGCTTCCCGTTCAAAGCGTGTCCGGAATTGAGGATCGTGCAGGAAGGCGCGTGGCAGAACCTTTAGAGCTACGTCGCGCTCAAAATTTGGATCATAGGCCTGGTAAACCGTCGCCATTCCACCCCGGCCGAGTTCTTTTCTAATTTGATAGCGTCCAATTTTTTCGGGGGACATATTATGGCTTCCCTGTAAAATATGAAGAGTAATGTAAATGGCAAAGCACCTATCACCAGGATTATACAACAAATGTTTGCACCTTGCCGAGATAAAGCCAATTCATTACAATACGGGCCTATTTGAAATAATAAAAAGGTAATCGATGTCCTTACAGTGGTACGTTTTGCGTAGCAAACCAAAAAAAGAAGATGTTGTATATCAGCAGCTTCGAGCGCAAGAATTCGAAAGCTATTTCCCTCGCATTCGGGTGCATCCAAAAAATCCGCGCGCACGCAAATATAAACCTTATTTCCCAGGTTATATGTTTGTGCGCATCGATCTCGAAGATGTCGGTATGTCTGTATTCAAGTGGATGCCGCATACCCTGGGATTTGTCACCTTTGACGATCAGCCTGCCGCAGTTCAAGAACACATGATTCGAGATATGCAAGGGCGCATAAAGGAAATTAACGATGCGGGCGGCGAAGTGTTTGATGGATTGAAAGCCGGTGATGCGATTCGCATCGAACATGGCCCATTTTCGGGATATGAGGCTGTTTTCGACACCCGCTTGCCCGGCACAGAGCGGGTACGCGTGTTATTGCAATTATTAAACGATAAACGCATGATTCCGATGGAATTGCGTACTTCGCAAATCAGGAAGATGGGGTAGTGTGGATGACATCTGTCTTGGCGCTTATTCCTGCCCGCGGTGGCTCTAAAGGTCTCCCAAATAAAAATATCGCCCGGGTGGGTGGCAAACCACTAATAGCCTGGACGATCTTAGCTGCCCAACAGGTAAAATCAGTTGATCGGATTGTAGTGACAACTGATTCGCCTGAGATTGCTCGGATTGCGAGAGATTATCAGGCTGAAATACCTTTTTTACGCCCACCTGAATTAGCGCTTGATGATACCCCCGGAATGGCCCCCATTCTCCACGCTATTCAATGGTTGGAAACCAATCAGAATTATTGTCCAGATTATGTAATGTGCCTGCAGCCGACATCTCCGTTACGAAGTTCTCAAGATATTGAGGCTGCAATTCAACTTGCACTGGATAAAAATGCCGACAGTGTCGTCAGCGTTTCCCACGTAAAACAGCACCCACAATGGATGAAAGGCGTGGATGCTGAAGGGCGCATGGTCGATTATATTCCGGCTGCGGATTTGATAACACGTCGCCAGGATTTGTCGCCAGTTTACGCGCTGAATGGGGCTATATACCTGACGCGTCGTAATATTTTGCTCGAAAAAAAAACCTGGTATACGCTAGAAACGTATGCCTACATCATGCTGCCTGAGCATTCTATAGATATTGATACGCCCTGGGATCTGTACTTGATCAATTTGCTTTTTCAGAATCAGGAATAATATGTGCGAATGAACCATACCACATTTTCTGATCGCAAAATAAGCGTAGACCGGTCTAGTTTTATTTCAAAAAGAATTTTGGTGGAATCTAGAATATTTTTGCTCTCAAGGATCAAAATATGTTAACTACCAAATCCAAAATTTTCTACGGCGCTGGCATAGTCTTGGTTTTGATTGTTTTTTGGGTGATTTTCGGGATAAGCATGAATAGTAAATTGCTAGATCCCGAAAATCTTTTTGCAGTTACATTGATAAGTGAACGCACCTATGGGGAATTTTGGAGCGAATCTACATATTCTCATTTTGTTACCTACAGACCTGTGATAGCCACCATATTTAAGCTGGAATATGATCTCTTGGGTTTTAATCCCAGAGTTTTGAATTTCACATCTCTGGCCCTGTTAGCTGTGCTTTCCTGCCAGATTTACGATATTATCCAAAGGCGCTCTGCAAATATGCTGACGGCAGTAATAACGGCTCTATTTTTCGTTACAGATTGGAGACTTCAAGAGAATGTAGACACTTTTATTGGCGCACAAGATACTTTGGCGGGTATTTTTGGTTTATGGGCATTATGGGTTTTGTGGTTTAGTCAAACTAAATATAAAGCCGGGATCACATTTTTTTTATTATTAGCGTCTTTTATGAGTAAAGAGTTCGGGCTGGCATTTGCGTTAGCTGTGCTTATTTTTGCTTTGTATGAGAAACCAGAACAATGGAAATCAATCGTTATAGCGTCTATTGGCGCAGTTGCAGTTTTTGTTACGATTCGATTGATCCTGGGTTTGACTCCGTTGCCTGAAGAATACCCATCCTTTATGAATAGAGCAAAATGGAGCCTTATTAATATCGCAAGCGGTTTTATTTTTACATTTCTTCCTTCTTTCACTGGGTCAGATGGGGAGTTGCCTTTGTTCAACAATATTAATCTTCCTCCAACGAACTATGTCCAACCGAATGATTCAGCGATTATTTTATTTCAGGTTATTCCGATTGTGGTTTTGTTTTTATTAGGGTTCTGTAATAAAAAAGAGCGCAAATTATATCTGCCGCTACTTTTTTTGATCATTGGAAATTCTGTGTTGTTCTTCTATAGATATGCTTATCGGTTTCATTTCATAGGAATTATTGGCATGTATTTGATTGTAGGGTTTGGGATTGATTTTCTTTATAATAAATTGAACCGAAAATTAAAATGGACCGAAATTTCCATCATATTTTTAATAGCTTTAGCAATGATATTGCAGCAACGCGGCTTATTTTTACATGGTTATTTCAGGAGTTATCTGGATTGGAATGATCCTGGTCAATGCACGAGTGATTTAGGTTATAGTCCGGCAGAAATCGAGAGGTGTTTAGCGTATAGGAGTATTTGTATTCCTACGGAAGAATACTATTTACAAGAAGATTTTTTTGGATATTATTCCGCAACTACACCCGACACTATACGTTTAGTGATGCAACATTATGGAATTCCCATTGAATACTGTACTTGTTTAGACCCAAGTCCAAAATGTGAATAATGTTAGTGACTTCACTGAAAAAAGCAGCAGATGGAAGGTTCCTCCGGAATATATGGGGGTAGTAGCGGAGCTACTACCCCCATATATTCCGGAGGGCATCTCGCTCAACAGTTTTTTGCATTAAATCAAATTATTACTGGGAGTGCGAAGCCCCCCTATTTTCGGGCTTACTTTTGTAAAAATTGCGTAATTCCTA
>JABGRQ010000124.1 GCA_018648225.1 Chloroflexota bacterium | reverse complement strand
CATCTTGAATGGGGGTTGTACTCTCGCTGGCTGAAAAGGAATATTTATCGCCATTTACAAAAAAATAGGAATCGCTTTCAGCGAGATCGAGGCTTTCTAGTGGGGTAGTGGCTGCTTCACTCTCGGGGATGTCTGTTACCGCGGTTTCTTCGCCTTGGGGAGATGTATCGCCCGCGGAGGGCGAATCTGCACTTTCAGCAGGATCAACGCTCTCAGCAGGGGGGCTGGTTCCCGTTTCTTGGGCTGGATTCTGCTCCTCAGCAGTGGGAGCCTCATTGGCAGTTTCGTCCGCATCGGTATTCTCGGTTTGGGGTGGTGGGGCAGCCTCTTCGGCGTGGACACTATTCAACATTGGCCCGACACATAATATTACCAGCCACAGCGTGACCAGAATTCCCACCTTATAGATATTGTGCGAAATTTTGCCTTGTGGCACTTAGGATCTCCCGCGGTTGTCACAAATTATGAATATGTCATTAATTCTACATTAATAATCCAGTTTTGGATAGTACCCGGGTTCCTATTGAAATAACCCTCAATCCTTATTGACGTGAACGCTTGAATCGAATAGCATTGGAGAGATACAAAGATATACCGGGAGAAAAAAAGATGCAGAAAAAACTTGTTTTGACTCTACTTTTGATGGTTGCCATTCTTGTTGGTTTGGTGGGGTGTAATATGCCCAATAAAGATGGTGATATGAGCGAGATGGATTTGTTGCAAACGGCTGCCCAGGAAACCGTTATGGCACGGCTTACTGAAACAGCCAGTGGCGATACTCAAGCATCCCCAACAATAGAGACAGGCACAGCAACCGAAACCGCCACCCTGATCCCTTCGGCGACTACGGCGCCGCCCACTGGCGTACCGCCAACGCCCTTGCCTTGTAATTGGGTAGCTTTTATGGATGATGTTACGTATCCGGATAACGCCCAGGTAACGACAGGAACATCTTTTGTAAAGACTTGGCGGTTGAAGAATATTGGAACTTGTACGTGGACATCGGGCTATCGGCTGATTTTTAGTCATGGCGACCGCATGGATGCACCCAACGAAGTGCAGGTTACGAGCGGATCGGTTGCTCCAGGGGCGCTTGTGGATGTGTCAGTAAATCTGGTTGCACCGGCTTCCGCGGGGACGTATCAGGGTAATTTTTTGCTGCGCTCATCGGACAACGTAGTCTTTGGCTTGGGTGGCAGTGCGAATACAAGTTTTTGGGTGAAAGTAGTAGCTGTGGCGCCAAATACACCCACGCCTACGGCTACAGCCACAGCTACAGCGACAACAGAACCTAAACCTGATCTTTATATTTCAGAAATTGCTTACAACCCCGCCGCGCCACATCAAGGCGATGTCGTTACCGTCAGTGTTACCACGTATAATGGTGGCGATGCAGCAGCCGGAGCCTATACTGTTGAGTGGTACGCTGCTGGCCCCACGTTAGGATGTACATGGCCAGTTGCAGGCAATAATGCACATGGTGGAAAGGTACTCACCTGCACCTACACATATGGCGGCTGGAATCACAACTATGAAACAAAGGCCATTGCAGATACTACAAATGCAGTTGTTGAAAGCGATGAAACCAACAACACAAGAATTCAACCACTAGATGTAAGCCCCTAATTAAAGAAAGCAGGTTTGAATAATAGATTAGATCGTTGCATGGGTGTGTGTTGTAGGTAGGTTACAACACACACTTGTTTTCGCGGAAAAAACTCGTTTTCTAACTATTGACGAGACCACCCAAAAGGAAGTAAAATGTGGGCTGTAGGATGCCAGAAAGTTTTCGTTGGACTAGATAAGGAAGAAAACGGCTCAAGGCAAGACCGAGCCGTTGTTTTTTTGCCCCTCCGATGGAACGATCAGCACCTAAAAGTCAGTCATTTGGGGCTTACGTTTGGTAAGCTCCGCCCGTAACATTTCAAAAGGAGTTTTAAAATGTCTGAACGTATCGTCGGTACGGTCAAATGGTTCAACGGTAGCAAAGGCTACGGCTTCATTGAGCGCGAAGGCGGCAAGGATGTCTTTGTACACTATAGTGCAATTCAGGGAGCTGGCTTCCGCAATTTGGAAGAAGGTCAGCGCGTTGAATTTGCCGTTGAAGAAGGCCAGAAAGGGCCGCAGGCAGTTGAAGTAACTGCTCTGTAATTTCAATAAATTTGACAACAAAAAGCCCCGCCAATTTTTGGCAGGGCTTTTTTTGATCGCTGATTCAGCCCGAATTGGACTGTAACAAGGCCTTCTCTGAAGCATAGGTCATCTTTTCGAGAGCAGTCTTTACCGGAAGCCAGGCGAGTATATCTACTTCGGAATTTTTTCGAAATTCTCCATCATTTTCTAATCCCATATTCCAAAACAAAACAACTTTGGCGACGCCTTTTACGGTATATGCAATGCTGCCCGCGAAACTTGTCAGCCGGACTTCATAGCCGGTTTCCTCGCGTAGTTCCCGCTCAGCGGTTTCCTGCCAACTCTCGCCGGGGTCGCGTTTGCCCTTGGGGAGCGTCCAATCGTCATAGCGGGGGCGGTGGATGATGGCAATTTCACGCCCCGAAGGTGTTGAGCGCCAAAGTAAACCGCCTGCCGCTTCGATGACCAGCGCATAGGGGTGTTCGTTGGTTTCATTCATAGCTGCTTCTCCCAGAGTTTTCGTATCTATTCTTCTTTGATAGCGAACAAACATTTGAGATATTCGCCTTCGGGAAATCCAATTGGGTGATCGCTAGGATGCCCGCTGCTTTCCAGTTGGCGTAATATAACCCCCATTTGCATTGCAGCTTGATGAATGTGGATGTAAAAGCTCTCAGAGCTGATCCGGCTGGAGCAAGAGGCCTGCACCAATATTCCACCGGGTTTCAAAACCTGCAATCCGAGCCGGGTGAGGCGTTGATAGGCTCTCAGCGCTGATTGAATCTCGGCGCGGCTTTTAGCAAATGAGGGGGGATCAATGATGACAAGATCATAGCGTTGATTTTCCGTGAAAAGCTGAGTCAGGCTGCCGAAGGCGTCGCCGCAAATGGGGATGTGTTTAGCTGCCTGGATATTGGGGTGCTGCTGGTTGTGTGCAAAATTGCGCTCGGCGGCATCCAACGCCAGTTGGCTGATATCTACACTGGTGATGGTTTTGGCGCCACCGCGCGCCGCATAGAGCGAGAATCCGCCGGTGTAGGCGAAGATATTGAGCGCATCGGCGTTGGCGGCGAGCGCTTCCACGCGGGCGCGATTGTCGCGTTGATCGAGATAAAAACCGGTTTTATGCCCGTGGATAGGGTCGGCTTCAAAGGTGAGGCCATTTTCCTGAAAAAGGATCGGGCTATTGATGGGTGTGCCGTAAATCAGGTCGCCATCTTTGAGGCCAAAAAGCGCTTCGGGGCGAGCTGCCACCTCGCGGCTGAGTTTGAGTAGAATCCGCTCGGGGGCAGAATTCGCCCACAGAGGCAACAGATCAGCCAGATAGGGAATCCAGCAGGCACTGTAAATTTTCAGCACCCAGGTTCGAGCGTATTGATCCAGCACAAGGCCGGGCAAGCCATCGTTTTCGCCATGAATCAAACGGAATCCGTTGGTATTCTCCGGGATGTCTGCGCGTGCATGGAATGCTGCCAGAATTTTCTGCTGGAACCAACCTGCATCAATGGTCGCCGGTTGGTGATGTTGTAAAACGCGCACCCGAATGGGTGAATATGGATCATATAACCCGGCTGCCAGAAAGCGCCGTTTTTGGTCGAAGATGATGGCGAGATCGCCCGGTTGCCCGGTTTGGCTTTGTTTGCGGATGGCTTGATCGAAAAGCCAAGGATGCCCCTGGCGCAATTTTCGCTCGGCTGCGGGAGTAACCTGCAGGGCTATATTTTTGTGATTGGGGTGCCTAATACTATAAATGCGCTCAGAAGTTGGATTCACAGTGGGGGTATTGGCGTTTATTCGGCGTCAATCCAGACTTCGACCAGGGAAAGTACGGAGGTAAAATCTTCGCGTTTATTAACGATATGATTGAAGTGTTTCATACCGTGACGATAGGCTCCTTGAGTATCGAGAGTTCCGCGTTCGAGGGCAGTATAGGCCAGCAGCACAGGCGACTGTCCCTGGTGCTGGCGCACGGCAGCGGCGAGTTCGGTGCCATTTTTTTGTGGCATCATGATGTCAATTACCCAGACTTTGGCTTGTAATTGTTGCTGGGTGATGGCGTTATAAGCGAGCATGGAGTTGCTCATGGTCATGAAGCGCCATTGCGGATATTTCCAGATGAGATATTGCTGGAAGATGTCGGTTACTGAAACTTCGTCGTCGATGATAATGATGTCGTATTCGGTCGGTGACATTGTTCTACCTCTATTCCGTGGAGAACGTATTATAATTCCGCTTTACTTTATTTGAGGACTTACGCACACCCCTATTTTCGGTATAGTTTTCAACGAATTGCCTAAGCCCTATATTTATATCACGGAGTTGGTATGTCTGCAGAAGAACTGCAAAAAATGAGTTCGTTTAAAGCATGGTTGTTAGCCGCGCGCCCGAAGACCTTGCCCGCCGCCGCGGCTCCGGTTGTGGTCGCTTCGGCGTTGGCCTATCTGGATGGCCGGTTTGATTTTTTTCCTGCTCTGGCGGCGTTACTGGGCGCGTTGCTGTTACAAGTCGGCTCGAATGTTGCCAATGATTTGTATGACTTTATGCGCGGTTCCGACGCGGGCGAACGCTTAGGCCCTATGCGTGTTACACAGGCCGGATTAATTCCAGTAGCGCAGGTGCGCCGCGGCATGTATCTGATCTTTGCCCTGGCGGCTCTGATCGGCATGTATCTGGTTTTTCATGCGGGCTGGGTTGTTGTGGCGATTGGCGTGGCAGCTATTTTCGCGGCGGTAGCCTATACCGGCGGGCCTTTTCCTTATGGCTATCATGGCCTGGGGGATGTATTTGTATTTATATTTTTTGGACTGGCGGCGACAGTGGGCACATATTATGTGCAGTCACACACGACTTCTGCTCTGGCCTGGTGGCTGGCAATCGTGATGGGATTGCTGATTGTGGGGATTCTGGTTGTCAATAATATTCGTGATATTGAAAGTGACCGTCAGGCAAATAAGCGCACATTGGCTGTGATCTTTGGCCTAAAATTCGTGCAAGGGGAGTACGTGGCTTGTATTGTGGGCGCGTATCTGATTCCGGTGTTGATCTGGCTTCTGGGGCTGATGCCGGTGACAGGATTTCTGGTTTTGCTCTCGATCCCGATGGCTGCGCGTCTGATTCAAACCATCTACACCGAGCAAGGGCGCGCCCTCAATAAGACGCTGGCAGGCACGGGACGTTTAACGTTGATCTATGCGGTATTATTTTTAGTGGGGATTTTGTTACAGGGGCTGGTTTAGCGTAACGATGCAGTGACGCAAGGAAATTCATAAAGAAACTGGCGGCTTCGCGTTGGATGTTGTCTGATCGTTATTTATGGGCTATGTACCCGCACCAATACGCTGTAGGTAGACGTATATTCATTATTCGTATCCGCTTCAACGCGTTGGGCTGAAACCTCTGCCCAGTTTGATAAATTAAATTCAGGGAAGCGGGTATCCACCGGCGTATTGACATGGACGCGCGTCAGGTAAATACAGTCCGCTTGTGGCAATGCCTGGCGGTAAATCTCTGCACCACCCGCAATAAATAATTCAGTTTCGCCGCGAGCGGCAGCAATATTCAACGCTTCACCCAGCGATGTCACCACCTGGCATCCAGGGGCGCGGAATAGTGAGTTTCGGCTTAAAATAATCATCTCGCGCCCCGGCAGCGGCCCGCCAATGCTTTGATAGGTTTTGCGCCCCATCACAAGATGATGCCCCATTGTCAGTTGTTTGAAGCGCCTCAGGTCGCTGGAAAGCCGCCAGGGCAGGCAATTTTCCACACCGATACCATTGGCTTCATCCATAGCTACAATCAGTGAAATTTTCATCACACAGCAATAGGGGCCTTGATGTGGGGATGAGCCTGATAATTCTTCAATTCGAAATCAGCATACTGAAAATCGAAGATGTTCTTCACCTGGGGGTTGATGTGCATCTGGGGCAGCGAGTAGGGCGACCGGCTGAGTTGAAGTTGGGCCTGCTCGAAGTGGTTCTTATAAAGATGCGCATCGCCAAAGGTGTGCACAAATTCGCCGGGTTCAAGCTGGCATACCTGGGCAAGCATTAACGTGATCAGCGCGTAGGATGCAATATTGAATGGCACACCGAGAAAAATATCCGCGGAACGCTGGTAGAGTTGGCAGGATAATTTTCCATCGGCAACATAAAACTGGAAAAGTACATGGCACGGGGGCAGGGCCATCTGTTCGATTTGGGCGACATTCCAGGCGCTGACGATCAGCCTGCGGGAGTTGGGATTCGCCTGGATGGCCTGAATCACCTTCGTGATTTGATCCACGCTGCGCCCATCCCCATTGTGCCAGGATCGCCACTGGGCGCCGTAAACTGGCCCGAGGTCGCCATCCGCATCGGCCCACTCATCCCAAATGCTGACTCCATTTTGATTTAGATACTGGATATTGGTTTCCCCCTTCAGGAACCAGAGCAGTTCATGGATAATGGAGCGCAAGTGCAGTTTCTTGGTGGTGAGTAATGGGAATCCGGCGCTGAGATCAAAACGCATTTGATAGCCAAAGACCGAACGTGTGCCGGTTCCCGTTCGGTCTTCTTTGTCTACGCCATGCTCCAGAATATATTTGACAACCTCAAGGTATTGCCGCATGTCTGTCTCCGATAGTTAACGAATTCGTCGTTTCCATTCTTCTTTTAGTTCCAATGAACGCGGGCTTTCGCCCGAGGGGAGCGCCATGAAATCGGTCATTAGCCGATTGAATACGCTGGAATTATCCAGCATGGGGAAGTGACCACTATTTTCGAGTGTAATAAAATGACAGTGAGCAGGCAGCATGGCCTGTGTGCCGATGTCCGTCAGGGCAATTGCAGGATCGTTGTTTCCATGCACCAGCAGACAGGGCAAATTGAGGCGCTGCGGCAGGTTAGAAATATTGGCGCTTTCGAGATGCTGAAAGGAGTGATAGATGGCATTCTGATCGGCTTTGGGCGCTTCTTTGCGGGCGGCTTCGGAATCGGGGGTAGACCCCAGCAGCCAATCTGCCAATTCTTGGGGCGAATTCTGTGCTAAGCGCGGGTTGATTTGCGCTATTTTCAGCGGGATGCCTACAGCCATTACGCGGTCCACATACGTGGGGTTTTCCTCGGCAAACATAAGTGCCACAATGGCTCCCAGGCCATGTCCGACGATGGCGATACGCCCAATCCCCATCTCATGAATAAAATCTTTGAGTAAGCGCAATTGTTGTGAGAGCATATAGCGGCTGGTATTCTTGGCCGTATCACCAAAGCCCCACATATCCAGTGCATACGTGCGATAGTTTACGGAGGCGGCTTGCATCGAAGGAATCCAATACCGCCAGGAACCGACCCAACTATGTAAAAAGATAATCGGGCGTCCGCGTCCCAGCACTTCGTAATGGACTAGCTCGTCTTGTAAAATAATTGCGCTCATGCGAGTTTTTTAGGCGCCAACCTGTTGTAAAATTTGAGTAACTTTTTTGATAAGCTGGTCAATCGCGAATGGCTTGATAATATAATCAATCGCGCCAACCTCAAAACCTTCTTTAACTTCGGATTCCTGGCCTTTTGCCGAGAGAAATGCAACCGGTATATTAGCTAATCGAGGGTTTTCTTTCATACCCTTGCATGCTTCATAGCCGGTCATGCGCGGCATACGGACATCCATGAGAATTAAATCGGGCAAATCATTCTGCTCAGCCATTTCGATGGCTTTTTCCAGAGCTTCGGCGCCGTTGGTCGCGGCGATAATTTCGTGTCCAACGGAGTGCAGCGTGAAGGTAATCAGATTTCGAATATCCAGCTCATCTTCTGCGATAAGGATTTTTGCCATAATTGCCTCTATTTTTCGGGTTTCGGGCTTGCGGTAGCGAAGGTGCTATGTTCATCTTCTCGGTAAATGGGCAGTGTCATCGAGAAGATGCTTCCCTCCCCGGGGATGCCGCTGCTCTGCAGCCAGATTCGGCCTTTGTGCATTTCGACAAGCTGCCGGACAATGGATAGCCCCAGACCAGTTCCGGCGGTCGCCAGAACCAGCGGATCTTCGCCGCGGTAAAAACGTTCAAATACGCGCTCCTGATCTTCAGGTAAAATGCCAATACCGGTGTCATGAATATCAATTTGAACTTCAGAATCCAGTTTATGCAATTTAACATCAATATGGCCTTCAGTTGGGGTGTAATGGTAGGCGTTGTTGAGCAAATTTGTCAAAATTTGGCGCACGCGTTCGGCATCACCGAATACTTTGGGTAAATTGTCTGGAATATCCACTGTGAATGTGAGTGGTTTGCCTTGTTCTTCGGCGTGTTGGCGTTGATCGGCCACAACGGTAGTAACTAATTCTTGCAAGCGCACAGGTTGCAGCGAAAGATCAATTTTTCCGGCCTCAATTCTGGATACATCCAGCAAATCATTGACCAAAATATTTAAGCGTTGGGTATTGCTGAGAACAACTTCTAAAAATTGGGTTTGTTGTTCAGAAAGCGGACCGGCCGCGCCCATGAGCATGATTTCAATATAGCCCTTGATGGATGTCATTGGTGTGCGCAGTTCATGGCTCACGGTAGCCACAAATTCCGATTTGAGTCGATCTACGACAACCTGATGGGTAATATCACGGAAAATTGAAACGGTCCCCAGGAATTCATTTTCTAAATGTACCGGCGCAAGGTTAACCGCCACAAAACGCCCATCTTCCAGTGTGATCTGCTGAGTATATGAACTGCTCCGCTCTGCGCTCAACGGCTGATCTGACCAGCCCGAAATTGTGTTGAACCACATTTGGGCTGCATTTCCAAAGAGACCGCTAAAGCTCTCCAACGATTTTGATATCACATCATCGCGTGATAACCCCAGAACTTGCTGCGCCGAGTCGTTAAACAGCGTGATTTTCCCATCACTATCTGTAACCAAAACGCCATCCGCCACGGCTTCCAGAATCGCCCTTGAACGGCTGGTTTCAACCTGCTGGGTGCGGAGCATATTACCCAAACGTTCGGCTTGCTCTCGAATAAGATTGAATAATTCGGCATTGTTGATCGCAACCGCAATCTGGTTTGCCGCGGCTTGCGCTAAATCAATTTGATCGGCATCGAAGTGTCCGGGCGAGCGGTGGAATAATAACATTACGCCCAATAACTCTGTGCCCACTAATAATGGCACTCCCATGGCGCTGCGGTGGTCGAGTTGAGCGGTCGCATCGTCACTTTTCCAGCGTGCATCATTGTGCAAATCGTCAATCAGCATGCCATCCCGGTTGCGGATAATCCAACCGGCCAAGCCATCTTTCACGGCCAGATTCGTCGGCCTGCCGCCCAGGGGTGGGGGTGTGGTATACCCCAGCGATGCGCGATAATAAAAAGTGGCTTCACCGGGTCGAACCAGCAAGATCGTGCTTTGTTCAGCGCCAGAAACTTCATTGAGCAAAATTAGCGTTTGGTTGAGTACATGGTCAAGGTCTAAACTGGCGGCAAGTTCGCGCATAATTCGCAATAAGGCCTGGGTGCGATCATGTTCCGCAGCCAGTTGTTGCGTGCGTTCTTCTACGCGCTGTTCCAGTTCCGCGGTGAGCTTCCGGGTTTGGATGAAGAGACCGGCGTTCTCAATCGCAACCGCAGACTGATTGGACAAAATGCGAGTGAGTTCAATTTCATCAGCCGTAAAACGATAGCGCTGATTGGAGTGAACGAAGATGAACCCATGCAAATCTTCACCCGTAGCTAGTGGGAGAATCAGCAACGAGATGGTGTTGCGCACTTCGAAAAATGCAACCAGGGGTTTGAGTAATTCTTCCTGATAAACATCCACAGTGTTGAAGACCCCCAGGGACTGTTCCAGATAGGCAGTGATGGGGGCGCTGGGGAGCAGGAGCGGCATTTCTGTAACCTGTGTGGGTTCCTCGTAATGAAGGGATAACTCACCCTCGCGGTAGACTAACCCCGAAACAACACTGCTGGGTAACGACTGATCCAGTTCGCGGCACGTAATCTCAAGCAGATGATCTAAATCCAGTGAACTGCTAATTTGCTGGGAGAAGCGATTGATCACTGCCAATCGTTGTGAGCGTTGATCCAATTCGGTTGTGCGTTCCAGACTTTGGCGATACAAATCGGCATTTTCGAGCGCTACGGCGGCCTGGTTGGCGAAAGTTATCAATATCTGGATATGATCCGATTTGAAGAAATCAAGCTCCGATTTTTCCAACGCGAACACACCCAAGACATCACCTTTTGAAAGCATGGGGATCGCCAACCAGGATAAACGATTGGCAGGCATAGTTGAAAAACGCTCATCTTCTCGAATATCCGCTACATACAGCGGGCTGGCAGTCTGGATCATTTCGGCGAAGAGCAGGCTATCTTCGATGGAGGTTTGTACACCCAATAATTCATTGCTTTCGGCAAAGCCGCGCGCCGCCCGAATGGTGAGTTGATTTTTCTCGCGGATCCAAAGCGTGCCCGTATCGTAGGGTACCAGTTCTTCCAGAGTTTCCAACAAAGCCTCAATCAATGTGTGATACTCAAGCTGGGTTGAAATTTTTGCAGATACATTGCTGAGTGCATGAAGTTGCGTAGCACGTTGTTCCGCGGCGCGATACAGGCGAATATTTTCCAATGTCAATGCCGATTGGCGTACAATTGATGAAACCATCATTTGATCGTCAAGCGAAAAAGCAGCGGCATCCTGGAAGTTATCAATCAGCAACACCCCGAAAATCGACTCGCCAGATTGGATGGGCAACGCCATTGCCGAGACAGGCAGTTTTTCGCCAACAGCTTCGCGGTAGCGCAAGAGATCTGTTTGCTCCAGCCGATAGTGTTGCGAGAAATTCACCTCGCTGACGCGAGTACTTTTCCCTTCCGAGAAAACTTGATGAGCAAGTGTGTCCCGTTCAAAGAAATCAATCGCCATTAAAAGATCGGGCTTCGCATAGCCATATGCTGCTGCTGGCTTCAAAGTATGTTGTTCTTCGTTAAACAGCAGCACCATGCCCGCCTGAGCGGGTTTAACAACCTCAATTGTGCTTTCCACCAACAAATGTGCCACGCGTTGGGGTTCCAGCCCGCCCAATTGTCGGCTGAACTCCAGTAGCAGATATACTTCTCGCAATCGCTGGCTGGTATCGACAAGCAGCGCTAAGTTATTCAATGCGGTTGAAATTTGTCTGGCCAATAATCCGAAGAGTTTTTCATCATCCGCTGAATACGCCATGATCGGGGCTGGACTGACGGCTAAAAATGCCACCGATGCACCGGCCTGGGCCAGAACAGGAAAGCAAAGGAAACTGACCGCATTGAGGGCTTGCAGTAAAGGTGAATTTTGCCAGGTTTCGTGCGCTGCGATATCTTCAATCAGGTAAATATCACCAGCGTGGATGCTTTGAACCAGGGGGTTTCGTTGACCTAATAATGCATCGATGCGGATATTCTTGGGCTGCTTTCCAAAGGTTTCAATGAGTTGGGGGGTGTCTGCCTGCATCTCTACGACGAGTACAGCCTCCAGCCCTAATTTCGAAATCAACCCCTGTCCAACAGCATCCAATACAGATGCCCGATCAGGTTGGCGAGCAACGAGTTCGATAATCTCCAATACGGCATTACTGTTTTGTTTGGACTGCGCCAATAGTTGGTTTTCCAAAATCTTGACCGCGCTCGTTCGGCTTTCGGTGAGGCGGCTCTCAAGGGTTGTGATCTGGCCTTCAAGCCGTTGTGTCCATTCGTATTGGAGGATAATGTAGGAGGCTTCTATCGCGAAATCGCTTAAAATTTCGAGAATGAGGCGCTCCGGATATTCATCTCTGGGAAGTGAGCAAACTGCAATAACACCTAAAGGTTTTAGCGGGGCCGTGACGAGAGGGAGAAAAATAACAGAGCCTGGTTGAGCCGGATCTCCCAGATTCATGAGCAAATCCATCCAGGGTGGTGTTGTCTCTTCTTCGGCTGGCGCGATGAAATAGGAGGTCAGCAAGAGATCTTTTGCCTGGAAAGTACTTTCGATGCTTTGCTGGTCGAGGGGTAACTCGCGTAGCTGTTTCAGCGCGTCAGGCGAAATACCAGCCCCTGTGATCCACTGTAATTGATTTTCAGATTGGTAAACACCGATAACTACCGCCGGGCAAGTAGTTATTTCTCGAATGCCTGCTGCAATTTCATACAGGGGTTTTTCGAGCGGGTTTTTTTCATGCATTACCTTAGAAGCGTCCGAAATGCTCTTTAACGCCTTAAGACGTTGGTGCATCTGGCGGTTGCTATGCTGTTGCTTGTGATGCCGTTGAGCATTTCCGATGGCTACAGCTGCTTGCGCGGCGAGCGCCTGAGCAATTTGAACGGCATCTTCATCGAAGCGGTCTGGCTGCGTAGCATGAAGATGGATGATCCCCAAAATTTCACCTTGATAGGCTATGGGAACAATCAGCGCTGAATGCACTCCCTGATGTGGCGGTCGTATTGAGGCTTCGTCGAGCGCCTCTGGCGGATTTTGATAATCGCTAACCAATACAGGTTGGCTTTGTTGAAGAACCATTTTTTCCAGGGGATGCAATTCCTTGCCGGGGGCATCGCCCAGGTAAGCGCGTACTTCGGGTTCTGCTGAAGTTTGTGCAGAATCTTTGAATAATAGTATTGTGCCGCAATCTGCTTGGATGGCGCTGATGGCTTCTTCGTAGACTCGTTTAAGGATATGATCGGGGTCTGCCGATGAGTTGAGTTCTCGCCCAATGCGGGTGAGCGCTGTGAGTTGATCGACGCGTTGCCTCAAGTTGGCATCCGTCTGATGGGTGAGTGCATCTCGTTCAATGGCAACACCCAATTGCCCGGCCACAGTCATCGTTAGTTGAATATCACTGCGCGTAAAATGATCGGGGTGCCGACTCGCTAAAACAATTTCTCCCACCCCCCGGCCGCGGAAGATCAGCGGGACATCAATTGCCGAGCGCGTTTCCAGGGTTTCGATCATTAAGCGATACGGTGGCACGATACGGCGATCTTCCAATGTATCATTAGTGATGAAAGCTTGTTGGCTGTGCGTAACGATATACTGGGCAAAGGTTTGAGATACGGGAATTTTCCCCAGTTGTTCATGGAGTTTGGGGTCTACGCCGTAAATGGATTCAGCATGGACGCGTAGCGCGCCAAGATTTTCATCTAAAAAGAATATCGCCGCGGCATCTGCCTTTAGCAGGCGAGAAAGCTCAAGCACCGAATATTTGAGGGTTTCATTGAGATCGGCTTCGGAGCCAGACAGGCTGGCAATACGGCGCAGCGACTCTGCTCGTAATGCCCGCTGAATGGATTGCTGTACCAGATCGGCGTTTTCGACAATGGGAGCGGCTTGCCCGGCAAGGATTGCTAGCAAGCGTTCGTCATCCAGGGTGAAGTTGCCCCCATCTTTTTTGTTGGCAACTTGCAAGTATCCCAGCGAGCGTCCGCCACTTTTCAGCGGAACCAATACGGCGTGTTTCATTCCAGTGGGGCGGGCCAAATGCGCCAGTCCCAGAGCAATCATATTTTCGTCTTCGCTTGTATCGCTAAAAACCAGCAGCTCTTGTTTGCGCCACACACGGTCACCAGGGCTATCGGGTGGAATCTCGGCCTGATACAAAGCCACAAATTCAGGAGGAACGCCAACAAAGGGGAGCTGAGCTACCAGACGGCGATGGGCTTCGTCGAATAATAAGAAACCCGCAATTTCGACATCCAGTAATGATGCGATCCCTTGGGAGAGACGCGCAAAAAGCTCTTTCGAATCTCTCACCGAGCTAATTGCTTGCGTAAGCTGCGCCAGGCTTGAAAGTTCCAGCGAGCGGCGTTTTTCTTCCCGGTAAAGCAGCGCATTATGCAATGCTATCGCCGCTTGCCCTGATAGTAATTGCAATAGTTCAACATCTTCTTCGCGAAAAGCGCTTCTATCGAGTGATGTCAGATCAAGCGTACCGATCAATTCGCCCCCCATTAGCAAGGGCAATCCCAGGTAAGAGTGAAATGGGTATTTTTGCCGGTCAATCAATGGGCGGACAGCGTGATGCCGGTCAACATCTTCGATGAGCAACACCGCTTTGCTGGCTGCCACCGCCCCAGAATAACCCTCGCCCAACGGGTAACGTTCCCCCGTGGTTTCCAGATGACGGTCAATCCCCTGTACGCCTACAAAACGGTAGGGCACCAATTGCTTCGTTTCTGGTTCCCATATTGTAATCTCTGCAAAATCTGTGGGAATCAATCGATCAACACTGTCTAAAATGGCCTGCAAGGTGGTTTCCAATTCCAAATCGGCGGCCATAGCCTGATTGAGCGCGGTTAAAATCTCGATAGTCTGGTTGGAAACTCCACTTTTGCTGGAACCCAGTATATTGAGTTGCTGCGGACGCAGGGAAACGAGTACATGCTTTCCGCTCCCATTCGGGATGAAATACGAAGCTGCATCCATCGTCTGGCCCGTAACCATTAGCTGGGCCTCTCCCTCTGTGGCGCACAAACTTAATAATGTGTTTCCCGGCCGAACTTTGCGCGCCAGTCGCTCAATATTCGGCGTTACGTCCCACACATCAAATATTGTGCGTGCCTGATCGTTAATATAGCGGATACGCCCACCAGGTTGCACGATAAAAACCGCGTTATCGTGGTCTTGTAAATCAAGGTTTACAGACATAGGGGACGGATTTTTTGATAAAGATAGTTTTTTTGAGATGAAGCGCGCGAGCAAAAATGTCAGGCTAATGAACCCTAGCCCGGTGAGAAATAGTGATATTCCGAGGGGAATGGCGGCCATTTCGAACATAGCTGGTCAGCGAACCAGAAGATGTTCTTGCGCCCAAAGTTGGTTCTGCAAATGCTTACCCCTCAGCCCGACGGGCTTCGGCAGCCAACTCGGTGATCTCACGAATATCCGCAAACTGATGTTCGGCAGGAGAAACCAACCCAACCCCAACACTCATCAGTGGGATGTGTTCTTCTTCGCCGCTGGCGTTTGTGATGGAAATATACCCCTGTTCGCGGTCTATGAAGTTATAGTGCGTGAGGATTTCTTCGCTGAAGCGGGCTTTTATACGGCCCCGAATAGTGGCGCTGTTTTCCGCTTCAATGATGATGATGAAATTATCACCGCCAGCATGACCGATAAAATCATCGGGTGTTCCCAGTTCGTCGACGATTTCATTCAAGAGCATGGCTGTAAATCGTAATACATCGTCTGCGGCAACAAATCCATACTCTTCTTTGAAGGGCTGATAGCCATTGATACGAATATCCATCAGCGCCCAGCCATCGGCGCGAATAATACGGCGCAGATGGTCTTCAAGCAAACGTCCAGAAGGCAGGCCGGAGCGCGGATCGGTGAGGCTTTCGCGCTCGGCGCGCGCAATTGCGTTTTGGACGCGTAGTTTTAACTCTTCAATGTCGAATGGCTTGGTGATATAGTCGTCTGCGCCCAATTCAAGCCCCTGCAAACGGTCACTGCGCTCATCTTTTTGCGTGAGAAATATCACCGGGATATGGCTTGTACGCGTACTGGTTCTCAACTGACGGCAGACTTCATAGCCATCAATATCGGGGAGCATAATATCGAGAACAATCAGATGGGGCAGGTTTTGCCGGGTTTTCTCGAGCGCGATCGCACCACGCTGGGCGATATCAACATCATATCCCTGTCCGGCAAAATATATGCGCAGCATATTCGAGATGTCAAAATCATCTTCAACAATTAATAAGCGATGTTGACTCATGGAAACCTCCTATATGAAGGTGGTCGAGGCAGAAATATTGAGACCAATGTTTCCTCCTACCTTAGAAATGTCATCGCGAGGCGGAATAGCGGCGAATCAAGCCTCTGTTTTTTTGGAATAAACTCAACGTATATATTATTGCGAAGTACCTCATACAAATTTACGCACTGCGTTGATTTGTCCTTCAGTTACGGGTTTCTCAAATGAACGAAACCCGCTCAGACGAAATCCATGTTTACGGGCAATGCCAGCAATTTCATCAACACGCTGTCGGGTAATATCTTTGCCAACCGTATAATCTTCGAAACGGCCATCTAACGCCAACGCCATGGTTTCGGCCATGCAGGCATAGGCTTTTCCGGACGGGAACCCAAAATCGAAGTTGAAGTTCACCGGCCCGGGCACGTCTACAATGCCGCCATCTATGACAAGCACATCTTTGCGCTGCGCGGCAACGTGTGCCGAAACATCGCGGGGTCGCGCCACATCGCAGATAACACTGCCGGGTTTGAGATACTCTGGCTGGATAATGGTATGTGCAGCGCTTGAAACTGTAAGAATGATTTGCGCGTTTTTAATCGTGCGAACATCGGTACTGATATGAAGCGTGGTTCTGGTTTGGGCTTGCAATTGCTGTTGTAGCGTGCGCAATTTTTGCTCATCACGCCCGATCAGATAAAGTTGAGGCACTTTATCGGCCAGCAATTGGCTGCATACTTTGCCAATGGCGCCGGTTGCGCCAACCACGGCTGCCGTTGTTTGAGTAGATACTAGCCCAATTCTTTCGGCGGCTTGCGACACAGCCTCAACAGCCACTGCTATGGTATAGGCATCGCCTGTTGTTACGGGCACTTTGAGGGCTTTGGCTATTGTCAGGCCGCCATCGCCCACGACCGATGTAAAAGCGCCGAGACCTAATATCTGCGCGCCCAACCGTTCTGCCATTCGACCAGTCTGAATAATTTTATTGTAGACTAGTTTCTGGGGCAATTCTAACATACGCGCCGCTGTAAGGGGGCATGCAATCAGCCAGCCGCGGATTTGTTTTCCAGTGGCTTGCGAGGTAATGCCTTCAATTTCGGAGAGGTATACAGGCGGGAAGAATGTGGAGAAGAAGTTTATTAAAGATACTGGCAATACGCGTCCCAGAAATGGGAACTTGCGACTGACATCGCGTTTAGGGTCAATCGGATGAATGATAAAGGCAAATGAATCCACGGTTTACCAGGTTTCATGTTCTATTTCGCCTGGACGGGGGTACAGACGCGGGTGCAGTTTGGCAAAATTAAACAGATGATGATCGCTTTCTTCATAGGAAATATCTTTGGAGACAACTCTCCGCTCGGGGGATGCAACCAGCACAACGTCCGATTCGATCGTCCGTGCCGGGAAGAAGATCATCCCTGAACCCAGGCGGCAGTTATGTCCTACGCAGCCTCCCAATACCGGTCGATTGGCATCTCCGAGGGTTCTGCCATCGCCATCCCGCGCTTTGAGCGGCGTGGGAATCAGGTTGAAGTCGGTGAAGGTTGATCCCGCGCCAATGAAAGTATTGCGTCCGATAACGCACATTTGCAGGCAGGTGTTTTGTGCCACCATGCTGTTATCCATAAACGTGGTCATAAACATGGCGGCGCGGAAAGGCAAGAAGGCGCCATCGCCAATCACAGAAAGCATTACCTGGCAGCCTTGCCCGATATTGACGTTATCGCCAATAATGCAATTTTCGATCACCGCACCCGGGCCGATTGTCACGTTGTCGCCAATGGTTGTCGGGCCGTGGATGATGGCGGTGGGGTCAATCACACAGTTGCGCCCAATTTGCACTACGCCCGATGATTCTAAAACCTGTTTGCCTTCGTACATAGCGTTGGCAAGCACTTTTAGTTTAAAATAGGGATTTTCATCCAAGTGTTTTTCAAAGCGAGCGCCGCGAGAAAACAAGCCGAAGACAACATCGACAATGAAAATATGTGTCCAGGCATCTATGGCGATAATGCTGCGCAGTGGAACCTGAAAAGTGAGATCGCCCGATTCAGTAGCCATGTAGGTGGGTACATGGTAATAGCCAATTTCACGTGCAAAAAGATCAATCACCAGAGGCTCTGTATGAGGGCTGGAGCCGTGGGGGTAGTACCAGAGATCAAGGAGATAATTTTCGCCCGATTTTTCGTAGGAGTGCGAAAGAGGCAAGGCGTGTTCTCGAAATGCCAGATCGTTTGCAGAACAGGCTGCGCGTGAAGCCCCAGCGCGTTTTTTGGCCTGGATGATAAATTCTTTGATATATTCGGCATCGAAATAAAGATTATCACGGTAAACCAGAGCTGGTCCCGAGAAATTGGGTAGTTCTGCATCGGGGCCTACTTGTAATTCGCGCTCAATGTAGGGGCTAAGCACATCGCGCTGAATTAGCCAGAGCGGCTTATTCTGAATCCGTAGATCGCGCGCGGGTTCGTTGAATGGGTGAATATGGCGAGGGGCAGGCAGAATGATTTTTTGCATCGTTTAGCCAAGCGGTGTTTTGTTAATCTCTATTGTACACGCTGAATCGCCTTGTGCAATACAAGTTGTCTCTTCTACATTAAAATATTTGCCGCTGCTAATCCAGTAAAGCGCTTCTTGCAAAATGCCAACAGCCAAATGGCAGGCTGGGGCATCGGTATGCCGTTGCCAGCAAAGTGGACAGCGTTCAATTTGCCAAGAAATAATTTCTTCGGTCTCTGTAATCTGCACTTGTTGGTCTGAAAATTGATTGAAGGCCTGGGCAAATAATTCGGCGCCTATTTTTAGTTTTGTTGGCAAGGGGAGCAGTCGAAAGGCCATATCGCTAGCGCCTAGCAAAACCCCGTAGTTTTCTAGTCCGTACTGAAAGCAAGCCTGACCCGTGCGTAATGCCAACCCGCGTCCGGCTCTGGGGCCATAATAGTTTTCAAGCCCTGCCATCAGCGTGCTGAGGCGTTCGAAGGGAAAGTGTCGGTCAAAGTTGGCGGGCGGCAATGTGTTTTGCTCGACTTGCTCCGATAGATTAGTGAGCATATTGATCCCGGTCTGACCAATAACATCTTCCAGCGCCAAAAGAATAATGCGTCCCATATTATTGGGATAGAAATATATTCCAGTAGCCGTTGACATTATTCGCTATCCAGGAAATTGTGGACGGTATGCATAAATCGCTCGGGTTCATCGAGCATAATAAAATGACCGGCATTCTTGAACCGTTCAACGCGCACGTTTGGCATATGCGCCTGCATAAGCTGCCACTGTTTGGGGTGCACAATAACATCTTTATCGCCATACATGCCCATTGCGGGGATATTGATTTGTTCTAAAAAGGGGCGCAGGTCGGTGCGGCGTAGGGATTCGATGCTGAGCAGGAATGATTCAAGTGTTGTGCGCGACAAATCGCGTGAAATCATTTCATACCATCTTGGGTCTTGAGTAATGATTGGCGCGCCTACGCGCAGCCCAAAATGAAGCGCCCCCATCATCTGGAAGACTAGTGAAGCAATCCAACGACGACCAGCCAGTTTTAATAAAAATGCCAGTGAGGACCCCACAATTGGAGAGCCAATAACGGCCACTTTGCTGACGCGTTCCGGATAGTTGATAGCCGTTGAGAGACTGACTGTGCCCCCCATGCTATGACCAATTAACGGCGCTTGTTCAATTCCCAGACGCTCCATAAACTGGTTAACCATACTGACAAAATCTTGTACTGCAAAGGTGGGTACTTTTTTCCCCGATTCGCCAAACCCCCAGAAATCCAAAGCATAGGTACGATAATATTGCCCTAAATACTTCATGGTTTGTTGCCATAGCCCCCAAGACCCTAGCCAACCATGCAGTAATAATACAGGGCGTCCGCGCCCGTAAACTTCGTAATGAAGAATTCCTTGATCGGTCGTTATTGAAGACACGAGTAGCGAGTTATCAATCTAAAACGTACCGGCTTCCATTTCGGCCAGGATACTGTACAGCAATTCCAGAAGAACTTTCTTAACTTCTTCTTTGTCTAGCGCCACACAAGGAAGCAACTTAATTTTAGGGTCGAGACGCAACGCAATGCGCATATCGTCTACAGACCAGGCATCATCCATATCTTGTTTGTTGGCTGCTACAACATAGGGCGTTGGTGCGTAGGCACGGAAGGTCTCCAAAATACTGCGTGCCTCACGGAAAGTTCCCGGGCGAGTACTGTCTACCATTACAATGAATCCCAACATGCCTTCAGAGAGGATTTCCCACATAAAATCGAAACGTTTTTGCCCGGGTGTGCCAAATAAATAGAGAACAAGGTTGTCGTCAACGGTTATGCGGCCAAAATCCATCGCAACTGTAGTTGTTTCTTTAATCCGCTCGGCCTCGGAGGAAATTTTTCGCTCGGTTGCAACGACGTCAATCTCACTGACGGTTTGAATGAATTCCGTCTTCCCTGAACTAAAGGGGCCTGTAACCACCATTTTTACTGTTTGCATAAGTTCTCGCCTCTTAGTTTGATAGTCGATAAGACCAACCCGCAACGTTCATTTATAAAGAACGTATGCGTGTGATAAGACGGTTGACTAGCGATTTCTGTTCTTCGGTATTCGCCGTCGGTAAAACCGGTTTTTGCGGTACTACAGATACGCCAACCGGGCGAACCATTTCAACCAATCCGGCCTGCAACAGACCATAAACAATTTTGCGAATTTCCAGATCGTTCATTTTGGTCGTGTTGGCAATTTGGCGCAAGGTGTTTTTCGGATTGATATACGATACGACGCGCCATTCTTCTACGCTCAGGTTGACATTGCGCAAATCGGCACCGGGGCGGGCTGTAAAGCTGAGTGCGATATCCAGGCTGGGGATTTCATCCTGGAGTTGTTCCCACTCCCGAAGGCGGCGCGAACCATCCATGATGATGTTCTCCAACCCGATCTGGAGGGTGATCTTCCCGTCCGGGGGGTTGGATTCATCTTCAAAGTGGAAAAGTCCCTCTACCCAGGTAAATATCCGGTGCAGTATGCCCACAAATTCTGTTCGCAGGCTGGATAATATATCTTCCTGAGAGATGTAGTTGGCGTTAATCAGTAATAACCCCAATTCTTTATCACTCATATGTGTGGCGCGCGTTTTTATCGTGTTGTATTGTGCTCGAGTGAGTTTATTTGCCCGGTGAAGGACTGCAACCAGCGCATCATCTTCGGCTCCCATTTTCGAGTAGGCCAATTTCCCATCTCGAAATGATACCCAGGCTGAATCGTTAGGGCCTTCAACAATCAGCGTGCCTGTTTTTTTAGCCAGGTTGATGAGGTTGAGTAGCTGATTGATCGAAAAATCGCGCAGGTTGCCTTTGAGTGCCATAAAATGCGTTGCTCTGCCAGGGAATTAAAATTTGTCACGTCAGGGCGATTATACTTCTTCCGTTCCGAAGCGTCAAATCGCATCCATTTACGCTTCGGTTGCATTGTAAGTAATTGCCGAAAAATAGGGGTGTCTGGGGGCGAAGCCCCCAGACACCCCTATTTTTTGTTTTTTTGTTCTCAGTGGTGAAAAATTATTTGCCTTGTAGAGGTAATTGCGGAAGCGGTTTTAAGTCTTGATAGGCCATGCGAATCTGCCATACTCTGAGGGCGGCTTCCAATTGGATTTGAAAAGACATTTTTGACTCGCCGAGATTTCGTTCTGCAAAGTAAATCGGGATTTCGTAGAAGCGGAAGCCCAGGCGGTGAGCGATATGTATCATTTCAATTTGAAATGAATACCCATTGGAACGCACGCGCCCTAAGGGCATTGATGCAAGTGTTTCTCGCCGCCAGGCGCGAAACCCACCGGTTACGTCTTTGATCGAAAGCCGTAAAATTTCGCGGGCATAGTAATTGCCGAATGCCGATAGTGCTTTGCGCCATAGAGGCCAGTCATCGTCCAGTTGGCCATCGGGGATATACCGAGAGCCAATTACAACATCATGGGATTCGAGGGCAGTTAATAGCTCCCCTATTTTCTCTGGTGGATGTGAAAAATCAGCATCCATCTGAACGATACATTCAGCGCCTTCAGCTAGCGCACGTTGAAATCCCTGAATATAGGCTGAGCCAAAGCCTAATTTTCCACCGCGTTGAAACACAGCGATTTGGTTTGGGTAGTGCATAGAAAATTCGTTGGCTATATCACCTGTGCCATCGGGGCTGCCATCATCTACGATAAGAACTTTGAGCGATTCAATAGGTAAATTGAAAAGAATGGGGATCAATTTGGTGATGTTTTCAGCTTCGTTATAAGTTGGGATTACAATAGTTGGCTGCATAATTTTTTAATGGATTTGGGATGGTACTTCTACCATCCCAAGACATTTGTGTGATTGTTTTTGTATGCTTTCGCAATTGAAAAGTTCTCATAGCCCCCTGGCCTTTAGTGCTGTTTTTAATAGCAAAGAAACTGTTCGTTTTTTTTGACTAGCTATGCTGAACGATCTTTTCCTTAAGCTCTTCTGTAGTAGCGAAGGGGCCATGTTTGGGTAGAATAGTGCCAAATTTCAGCCCCAATTTTTGAGTCTGGTCTTTGGCCGTATCGCGGTCTTTGAGAGGGTAAAAATAATCGAAAGATTGTTCCACGCGTGTGCGAATGCGATTGCCAAGTTCAACCAGATTATCCAGATTGGTGATGACAAAGAACTGCGCGGTTGTGATATGTCCTACAAAATCCGATGTGTTGCCCAGATTGCGGACAGCATTGTGAATCATCAGGCTAACGGCTCGTAAAACATCGTCTGAGGCAATGAAACCATATGCATTGCGGAAAATATCTAAATGGGCGAGTGAAATAGATAAAATAGCCCAGTCTTCCCGTAGAAGACATTCACTCAAACGTTCATCTACGAGTGCGCCTTCTGGAAATCCGGTAACGGGGTTGTTGATGACATCTTGTGAAGAGCGTTGAAGTGCGTTGCGTACTCGTAAGCGTAATTCCTGAATATCAAAAGGTTTTGTGATGTAGTCGTCCGCACCAAGTTCAAGCCCCTGTAGTCGGTCTGCGCGCGTTCGTTTTTCAGTTAGGAAGATGATGGGGATATTCTCGGTACGGCGATTGTTGCGCAGCCGCCGAGCTACTTCATAACCATCAATGTCGGGCAGGCGAATGTCAAGGATTATGAGATCTGGTGGTTGGAGTTGAGAAGTTTTGACGGCATCTTCTCCCCAGTTTGCTGTGGCAACGTTGTATCCTTGAACATTGAAATAAGCTTCAAGCATTTCGGCAACATCTAGGTCGTCTTCAATTATGAGTATTCGCGATTGTTCTTCCACAATGGTTTCTCTAGTCTAAAGGTTTTTTCTGGATAACAAATTCACATACGTCGTGCCCCATGGCGACGCATTTCGATTCATTTACGCGGAACTCTTTTCCACCCGATACCCACTTAAGTCCAGCTTGTAGCAATCCGGCCGCGACAAAGCATACTGGTTTATCTTCACCGCTGCGTCCCCAGCAGACGGGACAACGGTGAATTGTATAAATGAAGTCATGTTCCCGTGATTCAACCGTAGATATTTGGTCGCTCATTTGGCTGAAAATTTTTGCCATTGCAGGAACCCCGATATGGAGTTTTGCTTCAAGGGGGAGTACTTTGAATGCCAGGTCTCCTGCTCCTGCCAGCGCCCCAAAATTTTTCAGAGCATCGTCAAAAGTAGCTCTGCCGGCACGTAAAGCCAACCCTCGTCCACCGCGCGGCCCATACATTTCTTCCAACGCCAGATTCGTTGCAGAAATATCTGAGAAATCAAACTCCTTATTGAGATTATCTGAAGGAAAATTTTCGATCAAATCACCCAGACTTGCAAGATTTAAAATGGCATTTAAACCATTTTTGCCCATCACATCTTCTAAGGCTTCAAGCATGATTAATGCAAATTTATTCGGATAGTAAAAACCGCTTTTGGGAATCGATTCCATTATCAACTCACCGCTAAATCAATTTTGTAAGATCATCGGCTGCGCGCCGCATGTCTAGGAAAATTAGACCCAATTTAGCATTTTCGCGTGCTAAAGCTGTTAGTACGGCATCATCGCCAATTGACATAAGTACCACGAAACCTTCTTCACCTTTAATATAAACTTGATCGAGAGATCCACGGCCTAATTCCGATGCGATTCGTTCACCTAATGAAAGCATTGCCGCCGACATTGCTGAAACACGATCTTCCTCAACTGCTTGTGGTAAAGCTGAAGCGATTGTTAAACCATCAACACTAACTACTGCCGACGCTTCAATATCAGGAGAAGAAGCCTGTAGGTCGCGCAGGCGATCTACCATGAGTTGTGAGCGTGATTTTGTCAAAGCAACCATCCTTCTGAGCGACTTTGATAGTCTCTCTGTTTGGTAGTATCAATAGAATATAACGAATTTGGTAGATAAGTAGTATGGGAAAACAGATATTCCTGTTACGTGTATTTAGTGACGGAAAAAATTTAATATAACACAAACGTACCTTACTCTAGCATATAGCAATGGAAGTGTCAAGAAATGGGCAGAGCCTTCGGAAAATATGACTTTGTCAATGATATCTGCTGAAAAATTGATGATATTGGAATTATTTTTCTTGACTTTGCCCCATGCGTATGATAAACTATCGGTCGTTCTGGTCCCGTGGTGTAGTGGCTAACATGCCGCCCTGTCAAGGCGGAGATCGCGGGTTCGATACCCGTCGGGACCGCCTGAAGTAATTTCAGTAGGACAGCCTGGAGTAATTGTGCTC